>JAEKLF010000045.1 GCA_019509985.1 Burkholderiales bacterium
AGCCGGCCGGGCTTCTATCTCTTCCTGACCGGCCTGCTGATGGTGCTCGGCTTCGTGCTCGCGCACCGCTTGAGTGAACGCAGTGGCCGCGAGCAGCTGTCGGCCCTGAGCACCGAACGCCTGGAGCTGTATGCCTCCAACCTCGCCGCCGAGCTGGGCCGCCATGCGTCCCTGCCCAGCCTGCTGGCCATCGACCCGACGCTGCAGGCGCTGATGCAAGGCCCGCAGGACAGCGAGCGCCGCCATGCCGCGAGCCAGGTGCTGGCCCGCGTCAATGTTCGCGCGGGCACCAACCAGATCTTCGTCGCCGACATCCAGGGCCAGGTCTTGTCCGCCAGCGAGACATTGACGCCGCCGCCCCGGCTGGCCGAGGCACTGGCCCAGGGCCGCGGCCACTTCTTCGCGGCCGACCCCGGCACCGGCAGCACGGACTTCTATCTGCTGCACACCTTGCGCCAAGCCGGCCGCGCCTTGGGCGTCATCGTCGTGCGCTTCAACCTCGCACCGCTGGAGGCAACATGGATCGACCTCGGCCTGCGCACGCAGGGTGAGCGCATCCTCGTTGCCGACGACCAGGACGTCGTCATCATGAGCTCGGTGCAGGCCTGGAAATATGCCGTGCTGGACCACGCCGACCCGTCGCGTCGCCAGGCCCTGCAGGCCAGCGCGCGCTACCCGCAGGCCATCGGCCCCGACCTGGACCTGCCCGCCTCGCTGGAAGTCCACCAGGGCCAGCAGGTACAGCTGCCGCTGCCCGGTGCCGCCAAGGCCAAGCCCATGCTGGCCCAGCAGCGCCAGCTCGTGCCGCTGGGGCTGCGCCTCGTCGCGCTGTCCGACCTCACCGAGGTGCGCCAGCGCGCCCAGCTCGCGGCCTGGGGCGGCGCGGCCTTCGGCGCCAGCATCGGCTTGCTGGCGCTCTACCTGTCGTCGCGGCGGCGCGCGCTGCGCCAGCTCTTCAAGGCCCAGACCGACCTGCAACTGGCCCACGCGCAGCTGGAGCAGCTCGTCGACAGCCGCACCGCGGAGCTGCGCCAGACCAACGATGCGCTGAAGAGCCAGATCGCCCAGCGCCTGCAGACCGAGGGCGAGCTGCTGCAGGCCAGCAAGCTCGCCGTGCTGGGACAGATGTCGGCCGGCCTGTCGCACGAGATCAACCAGCCGCTGACGGCGCTGCGCGCGCTGGCGCGCAACTCCATGCGTCTGCTGGAAAACGGCCGCCAGGATGCGGTCGCCGCCAATCTGCAGATCATGGACGACATGGTCGAGCGCATGAGCCAGATCACGCGCCAGCTGAAGAGCTTCGCGCGCAAGGCCGACGAGCAGGTCGTAGGCAGCGCGCCGCTGCTGGGCTGCGTGCGCAACGCCTTGCTGCTGCTGGAGCACCGCAGCCGTGCGCTGGACCTGCAGACCGACATCGACATCGCCGCGGGCCTGCGCGTGCGGGCCGAGGCCAACCGGCTGGAGCAGGTGCTGGTCAACCTGTTCGGCAATGCGATCGACGCGATGCAGATGGAGCCCGAACGTCAACTGCGGGTGAAGGCCGTCTCGCTGGATGCGGGACGGCGCGTGCTCGTCAAGGTGCAGGACAGTGGCGCGGGTGTCAGCGACGAGCAGCTTCAACACCTCTTCGAGCCGTTCTTCACCACCAAGCCGGCCGGCGAGGGACTGGGCCTGGGCCTCGTCATTTCGGCCAAGATCGTGCACGAGTTTGGCGGCGCGCTGCGCGCCGAACGCCTCGCGCACGGCATGAGTTTCGAGTTCGACCTCGCCGTCGACACATGGCAAGCAGAGGAGCACGGAGATGTTTGAGGGCTACAAGGTCGTGTTCGTCGAGGACGACCTGCCGGTGCGGGTCAGCCTGACGCAGACGCTGGAGCTGGAAGGCCTGGCCGTCATCCCGTGCCGCAGCGCCGAAGAGGCCCTGCCCCACATCCAGCCCGGCGCGCCGGTCATCGTCATCACGGACGTGCGCCTGCCCGGCATGGACGGCCGCGCACTGCTCGCACACGTGCAAGCGACCGACGCCGGCATTCCCACCATCCTCATCACCGCCCACGGCGACGTGGCCATGGCCGTGCAGTCCATGCGCGCCGGCGCCTACGACTTCATCGAGAAGCCCTTTGCGCCCGAGCGCCTGCTCGACGTCGCCCATCGGGCCCTGGACCTGCGCACGCTGCGCCACTCCGCCGACGAGCTGCGTGCCCAGTTGCAGCGCGCCAGCGGCATCGAGGCCGCGCTGCTGGGCCAGTCGCCGGCGATGCAGCAACTGCGCCGCCAGGTGCTGAACCTGGCCGGCACCTCGGCCGACGTGCTCATCGTCGGCGAGACCGGCACCGGCAAGGAGCTGGTGGCGCGCTGCCTGCACGACCAGAGCGCGCGCCGCGACCGCCACTTCGTCGCCATCAACTGCGGCGGCCTGCCCGAGGCGCTGTTCGAGAGCGAGCTGTTCGGCCACGAGCCCGGCTCGTTCACCAGCGCCGCCAAGCGCCGCATCGGCAAGATCGAGCACGCCAACGGCGGCACGCTGCTGCTGGACGAGATCGAGACCATGCCCATCGCGCTGCAGATCAAGCTGCTGCGCGTGCTTCAGGAACGGCGCATCGAGCGGCTGGGGTCCAACGAGGAGCTGCCCATCAACGTGCGCTTCATCGCGGCCAGCAAGTCGGACCTGCGCGAGCAGGCCGCCAAGAACGAGTTTCGCAACGACCTCTACTACCGGCTCAACATCGCCACGCTCAAGCTGCCGCCGCTGCGCGAGCGCCGCGAGGACATCCCGCTGTTGTTCGAGCATTTCATCGTGCAGGCCTGCGCCCGCTACGAGCGCACGGCGCCAGAGCTGACGCCCGAGAAGCTGCGCGAGCTGATGGCCCACGACTGGCCCGGCAACGTGCGCGAGATCCGCAACGCGGCCGACCGCTTCGTGCTGGCGCTGGATGACCTGGACCCGCAGGCCGCGCTGCAGGCCGTGCCCTCGCTGAACCTGGCGCGGCAGATGGACCTGATCGAAAAGACGCTGATCGAGCAGGCCTTGCGCCGCTGCCAGGGCAAGGTGCCAACCGCAATGGAGCTGCTGGGCACGCCGCGCAAGACGCTGTATGACAAGCTGAACCGGCACGGCATCCAGCTGGATGCGTTTCGTTGACCCCTCGCCCAGCTTGCGCCGGCTGAACGCCGGCAAGTCTGGTCGGTCCCTCGCGGGGACGGCCTGTCCTAGCGATAGCGCTCCGGGTCGGGCGAATCGGTCGGCTTGGCGATGACGCGGCGGAAGGCCGCGCTCATCGGCAACTTCAGGTTCAGCCCCAGCGCCGGCAGCGGCGACTCGAACCAGCGGCGGTAGATGGCGAGGATTTCGCCGCTGCGATACAGGCCCGCGAGCACCTCATCGACCAGGGCCTTGAACTGCGGATCGCCCTTGCGCAGGCCGATGGCGTACGGCTCGACGGTCAGCGCCTGGTCCGAGATGCGGTAGTCGTCCGCGCCCGGGCCCTGCTGGGCCAGCAGGCTGCGCAGCAGCACGTCGTCCATCAGGAAGGCCGAGGCACGGCCGCTACGCAGCATCTGGAAGCCCTCGGGGTCGTCCAGGCCGCCGAGGATGCGGATGCCCAGGGCCTGCTGCTCGTTGACCTTGTTCAGATGCTCGATGCTGGTCGTGCCGATGGTGGACGCGACGGCCTGGCCGCGCAGATCGGCCAGGCCTTGAACCCGCTCGCCGCCGCGCGTCATCAGCCGTGTCTCGGCGACGAAAATGGTCAGAGAGAAAGCCTGCCGGCGCGCGCGCTCGGCCGTGTTGGTCGTGATACCGCACTCCAGGTCCAGTGTGCCGTTGCTGACCAGGGGCATGCGCGTGGCCGACGCGACCTCGACGCGCCGCACTTCCAGATCGGGCAGCTGCAGCCGGGTTCGCACGGCGGCGACGATGCGGTCGCAGAGTTCGACCGTGTAGCCGGTGGGGCGCAGTTGCGCGTCGAGATAGGAGAACGGCAGCGACGCCGGGCGGTAGCCGATGACGATGACGCCGGTGTCGCGCACGCGGGTGAGCGTGGGGCCGTCGGCCGCGTGTGCGATGCCGACCGTCAGCAGCAGAGCGGCCAGCGCCGCCTCAAGCCTTCGCCGCATCCTCATCCAGGCGGCGCAGCTCGGCCAGCTTGTCGGCAATGCGCGCCTCCAGGCCGCGCGGCACGGGCTCGTACCAGCGCTGGTCCTCCAGCCCATCAGGCAGGTATTGCTCGCCAGCCGCATAGCCACCGGGTTCGTCGTGCGCGTAGCGGTAGGCCTTGCCGTAGCCCAGATCCTTCATCAGCCGCGTGGGCGCGTTGCGCAGGTGCTCCGGCACGGGGCGCGAGCTGTCCTGCTTGATGAAGCTGCGCACCGCGCCAAAGGCCTTGTAGACGGCGTTGGACTTGGGCGCCACGGCCAGGAAGACGACGGCCTGCGCCAGCGCCAGCTCGCCCTCGGGCGTGCCCAGGCGCTCGTAGGCCTCGGCCGCGTCCAGCGTCATGCGCAGCGCGCGCGGGTCGGCCAGACCGATGTCCTCGCTGGCCATGCGGATGAGCCGGCGGGCGATGTAGCGCGCGTCGACGCCTCCGTCCAGCATGCGCGCGAACCAGTACAGCGCACCGTCGGGGTTGCTGCCGCGCACGGACTTGTGGAGTGCCGAGATGACGTCGTAGAACTGGTCGCCGCCCTTGTCGTAGCGGCGCAGCTGCTCGCCGAGCGTGCGTTCCAGCAGCGCCTCATCGATGCGTGCGCCGTCGGCCAGCGCAGCGGCGGACTCCAGCGCGTTCAAAAGGCGCCGGGCGTCGCCATCGGCATAGCCGATGAGGCGGTCAGCGGCTTCCTTGGTCGGTGGCTCAATGGCCAGCTCGGCTGCGCCGCGCGCAAGCAGCTGGCCCAGCTCTTCGGCGTCCAGGCTCTTCAGCACCTGCACCTGGGCGCGCGACAGCAACGCGGAGTTGACCTCGAAGCTGGGGTTCTCGGTCGTCGCGCCGATGAAGGTGAACAGGCCTGATTCGACATGCGGCAGGAAGGCGTCCTGCTGGGCCTTGTTGAAGCGGTGCACCTCGTCGACGAAGACGACCGTGCGCCGACCCTGCTGGGCCGCGATCTGTGCGCGGTCCACGGCTTCGCGGATGTCCTTCACGCCACCGAGCACGGCCGAGATGGCAATGAACTGCGCATCGAAGGCACCGGCCACGAGGCGCGCCAGCGTCGTCTTGCCGACGCCCGGCGGTCCCCACAGGATCATGCTCTGCAGCCGACCGGCCTCGAAGGCGGCGCGCAGCGGCATGCCGGGGCCAAGCAGGTGGCGCTGGCCGATGACTTCGTCGAGCGTCTTTGGACGCAGCCGCTCGGCCAGCGGCTGGGCGGGCGGGTCGGCGTCGAAGAGAGAACCGCTACTCACGGCTCAATCACTGCTCGATCAGATCGGCCCCGGCCGGCAGCTTGAACTGGAAGCGCTCGGCCGGCACCGGCACATTGGCCTGCACCGCGCTGAAGTCCAGCCGCGAGCGCTGGCCAAAGCCGTCGACGATCTCCATCGCCGCCAGCTCCTTGGCGCGAAAGCCGAGCTTGAGCGACTGCAGCGTCGATTCGGCCTGCTTGGCGACGGCCTGCACCCAGTCGAGGCCACCTTCGGTCGGCAAGGCCTTCAGCGTGAAATCGCGCTCGAGATTGGCGCCGGCCAGCAACGCCGCCGGGGTGGCCCCCAGCGCGTCGGACAACTTGCGCGAGCTGGCCTGGTTCAGGTCGGCGTCGTAGATCCAGACCTTGTGGCCATCGGCGACGATGACCTGCTCGAAGGGCTTGGCGTAGGCGAAGCGGAACTGGTTGGGGCGCTGGAACTCGAAGCTGCCCGAAGACACCTTCTTGCGCTTGCCGTCGGGCGAGGTGACGGTCTGCGTGAAACTGGCCTTGCCGCTCTTGACCTCGTGCGCGAACTCGCGCAGCGCGTCGACGGCATCGGCTTGCGCCGCGGCACCAGCGAGCAGCAGCGTCAGGGAAAGCAGGAATTTCTTCATTCGTCTCGCTTCGGAACGATCAATTCACGGCTGCCGTTGGATGCCAGCGCGCCGACAAGGCCCGAGTTCTCCATCTGTTCCAGCAGCCGTGCGGCCCGGTTGTAGCCGATGCGCAGATGGCGCTGCACCAAGGAAATGGACGCCTTGCGATGCTGCAGCACGATGGCGACGGCCTGGTCGTACATGGGATCCTGCTCACCGCTGGCCTCGCCGGGCGCCGGCGCCTCGCCGTCGATGCCGTCGAGCACGCCGCCTTCGAGAATGCCTTCGATGTAATTCGGTTCACCCTGGGACTTGATGTACTCCACAACGCGGTGGACCTCGTCGTCGCTGACAAAGGCGCCATGCACGCGGATGGGCAGGCCGGTGCCCGAGGGCATGTAGAGCATGTCGCCCATGCCCAGCAGCGCCTCGGCGCCCATCTGGTCGAGGATGGTGCGGCTGTCGATCTTGCTGCTGACCTGAAAGGACAGGCGCGTTGGTATGTTGGCCTTGATGAGGCCGGTGATGACGTCCACCGACGGCCGCTGCGTGGCCAGGATCAGGTGGATGCCGGCTGCACGGGCCTTCTGCGCCAGGCGTGCAATCAGCTCCTCGATCTTCTTGCCGACGACCATCATCAGGTCGGCCAGCTCGTCGATGACGACGACGATGAAGGGCAGGCGCTCCAGCGGCTCGGGCTCGTCGTTGCTGAGGCTGAACGGGTTGGGAATGCTGACGCCGTTGGCCCTGGCCTCGTCAATCTTCTTGTTGTAGCCGGCCAGGTTGCGCACGCCGACCTTGGACATGATCTTGTAGCGGCGTTCCATCTCGCCGACACACCAGTTCAGCGCGTTGCCGGCCTGTTTCATGTCGGTGACGACCGGCGCCAGCAGGTGCGGGATGCCCTCGTAGACGCTCATCTCCAGCATCTTGGGGTCGATGAGGATGAGGCGCACGTCGCGGGCCTCGGCCTTGTAGAGCAGGCTGAGGATCATCGCGTTGATGCCCACCGACTTGCCCGAACCGGTCGTGCCGGCGACCAGGCAGTGCGGCATCTTGGCGAGGTCGGCGACAACGGGCAGGCCAACGATGTCCTTGCCCAGGCCCATGGTCAGCTGGGATGCGGCATCGGCGTAGACCTGCGAGCCGAGGATCTCGGACAGGCGGATGGTCTGGCGGCGCGCGTTCGGCAGCTCCAAGGCCATGTAGTTCTTGCCCGGGATGGTCTCGACAACGCGGATGGACGTGAGGCTCAAGCTGCGCGCCAGATCCTTGGCGAGGCCGACGATCTGCGATCCCTTCACGCCGGTGGCCGGCTCGATCTCGTAGCGCGTGATGACCGGGCCGGGCGACGCGGCGACCACGTGCACCTCGACGCCGAAGTCGCGCAGCTTCTTCTCGATGAGGCGGCTGGTCATCTCCAGCGACTCGGGCGTCACCGTCTCCTGGCGGCCGGGCGCGGCGTCCAGCAGGTCAACCTGCGGCAGTTTGGCGTCGCCGGCGTCGACGAACAGCGTCTGCTGGCGCTCCTTGGCCACGCGGGTGGACTGCGGCACCTCGACGAGCGGGGCCTCGATGACCAGCGGCGCGTGCTCGGCTCCGCCTTGTTCCCACTGGCGTTCGGCCTGGCGCTCGACCTCGACCTCTTGCTCGCGTTCCTTCACGGCCTGTTCGCCGAACTTCTGGTCGGCCTTCATCTCGCGTTTTTCCAAGCGATGCTCGCGGAATTGCTCGATGCGCTCGCCGATGGACTCGGCCAGGTGGCCCCACGAGAAGCGCAATGCCCAGGCCATGCCGGTGAGCAGCAGCACGATCCAGACGACGCCTGAGCCGGCAAAACCCAGGCCCTTCATGCCCAACGGGCCCAGCATGTAGCCCAGCATGCCGCCGGCGTGTCCGGGCAGGCGAGTCTCGACGGCGTAGAGGCGGCTCCATTCCAGCGCGCAGCTTGCGGCCAGCAGGATGACGACGCCGGCCCACCAGCGCGCGCGCTGGCTCCAGCGCGGCGCGGCGGGCGTGTCGTGGCGCAACAGGCCGGCCAGGCTGCGCAGCCAGGCGCGCACGGCCAGCAGCGGCAGCCACCAAGCCGAGAAGCCGAACAGGAAGAGCGAGCCGTCCGACACCCAGGCGCCGAAACTGCCCACGCGGTTGGCGACGAGCTCATGCTGGCCGCTGGTGCTGAAGGCGGCGTCACGCAGGTCATGCGTGGCCAGCGCCAGCACGAGCAGGGCAAGGACGAAGGCTGTCAGGGCCAGCCACAGCGGGGTGCGCAGCAGCCGCGACGCGGCGGACGGCGGGGCCGTCTCGCGCTTGGGCGCCTGGCGGCGCGTGGGTTTGGGCGGGCTGACGGCTTCGCTGGCGGCGTCGTCACCGCCCAGCAGGGAACCGAGGGGAAAACTCATCTCGGCATTGTCGCCCTCAATCGTGGGTCAACCGCTCCTTGATGACCACCGAACCGTTCTCAAGCGTTTCGATGACGCCGCGCTCTTCCAGGTCCTTCATGACCCGGCTGACCATCTCGCGCGAGGCGCCGACGACCTTGGCCATGTCCTGGCGCGAGACCTTGCCGCGGATCAGCTTGATGCCCTTTTCGTCCTCGGACATGTCCAGCAGCGTGCGCGCCACGCGGCCGTAGACGTCCAGCAGCGCGAGCGACTCGATCTGGCGGTCGGCGTTGCGCAACCGCGCAACCAGGCCGCGCAGGATGCCGTAGGACAGGCTGCTGCTCTCGGGCAGGCAGCGCGCGAACTCCAGGCGGCCCAGCACCAGCATGTCGGTCTGCACCTCGGCGCGCACCGTTGCCGAGTGCGGCTCGTTGTCGATGAGGCTCATCTCACCGACATAGTCGCCCGACTGCAGCACGGCCAGGATGACCTCGCGGCCGCGGTGGTCGGCCGTCAGCACGCGCGCCCGGCCGTTCAGCAGGATGAAGAGGGCGTTGGACTTGGTGCCCTGCTCAACGATCAGTTCGCCGCGCTTGAAGCGGCGCTTGACGACGCTATCGGCGATGGACTGGGCCTGGTCGGTGGTCAACATCGAGAACAGCGGAACCCGCCGGATCAGGTCCAGGTTGGAAATCATCGCCATATGCAGTCTCCAGGTTTGGGGCCCCAGGCCGGCGGCCAGAAAGGCACCTGCCTAAAATGGCGTGCATTGTGCACACGCGGCACGGTTCGCCGCATCGGGTTAGGCCGGGGTTTTCACCCCTAAGTGCTCAGCCTGAAGCCCTTGCGGGACGCCAAGCCGCCCTCAACTCCCCTGCCATGACCGCCACCACACAACATCACGGCCTGCTGATCCTCGGCTCCGGCCCCGCCGGTTACACGGCCGCCATCTATGCCGCACGCGCTAATCTCAAGCCTACGCTGATTACCGGCATGGCCCAAGGGGGTCAGCTCATGACCACGACCGAGGTCGACAATTGGCCGGCCGACGTGATGGGCGTTCAAGGCCCCGAGCTGATGCAGCGCTTCCTGGAGCATGCCGAACGCTTCCAGACCCAGATCGTCTTCGACCACATCAACGCGGTCGACTTCTCCAAGCGCCCGTTCACGCTGGTGGGCGACAGCGGCACCTACACCTGCGACGCCCTCATCATCGCGACTGGGGCCTCGGCCAAATACCTGGGTCTTGAGTCTGAGCAGGCTTTCATGGGCCGCGGCGTCAGCGGCTGCGCGACCTGCGACGGCTTCTTCTACCGCGGCCAGGAAGTCTGCGTCGTCGGCGGCGGCAACACGGCCGTCGAGGAGGCGCTGTACCTGTCCAACATCGCCAGCACGGTCCACCTCATCCATCGCCGCGACAAGTTCCGCGCCGAGCCCATCCTCGTCGACAAGCTGATGGAGAAGGCCGCGGCCGGCAAGATCGTGCTGCACCTCTTCCAGCAATTGGACGAGGTGCTGGGCGACGCCTCCGGCGTGACCGGCGTGCGCACGCACAACGTGAACGACGGCAGCGAGGCCGAGACTCCCGTGCACGGCTGCTTCATCGCCATCGGCCACCAGCCCAACACCGACATCTTCAAGGGTCAATTGGAGATGAAGGACGGCTACATCATCACGAAGAGCGGCCTCGCCGGCTTCGCGACGATGACCAGCGTGCCCGGCGTGTTCGCCGCCGGCGACGTGCAGGACCACGTCTACCGTCAGGCCATCACCAGTGCCGGCACCGGCTGCATGGCGGCTCTGGATGCGCAGCGTTTCCTGGAGCAGCAGAACGGCTGATTCGCTTGAGGCCGATTGACCTTGGCGCAATTCCGGGTTTCCCGCTATACTCGCGGGCTTGCCTGCCGGATGGATCGCGCCTGACTCTTCGGGGTCGGGTTTAGCAGGCATTTGCGGTCAATGGGTTGCTCGGGGTTCCTTGGGCAACTGGTCAAACATCAGAGTGGAGAAGCGTCATGGCACGCGTCTGTCAAGTCACGGGCAAGAAGCCCATGGTCGGGAACAATGTTTCCCACGCCAACAACAAAACCAAGCGTCGGTTCCTGCCGAACCTGCAATACCGCCGCTTCTGGGTGGAGTCCGAGAACCGCTGGGTGCGCCTGCGCATCAGCAACGCCGCTCTGCGTTTGATCGACAAGGTCGGCATCGACCAGGTCGTCGCTGATCTGCGTGCCAAAGGCGAGCTGTAAAGCGCGCCGTTCACTGACCTACTGAAGGAAAACGACCATGGCATCCAAAGGCGGCCGCGAAAAGATCAAGCTGGAGTCCACTGCGGGCACCGGCCATTTCTACACGACGAACAAGAACAAGAAGACCACGCCCGAAAAGCTCGAATTCATGAAGTTCGACCCCAAGGCGCGCAAGCACGTCCTGTACAAGGAAATCAAGCTGAAGTGATGGTCGGCGGCGCAAGCCGCCACTGCACGCAAGCAAAACAAAACCCGCAAAGCGGCAACGCTGGCGGGTTTTGTGCTTTTGGGCTGACGGGATTTCAGCGTGCCGGTGCGGCGGCCACCTTGGGGTTGAACTCCCGTTGCATCCATTGGTCGATCATGCGCTTTTCATGGCGCAGCGGGTCACCGTTGGAGTAGGCATTGAACGCGTTCTGGTAGTCCATGTCGCGCAGCCGGACCTCACCCTGGCGCACGATCTTGTCACCTTCGCGCACTTCGTACTTCATCACCATGGCCGGCGACGTCACCGAGCGCATCACCCGCAACCACTGGCCGTGCCTGCCAAACGGCTCGACCTCCCCCGCCAGGTCGACATCGGTCACGTCGAAGCGGACATCCCGCCCCGGCAAAACCTTTCCAGCTTCGGCCACCAAGTGCGCCTCGATGTCCTTCAGCACCTCCGACTGGCGAAAGCCGTAGTTATCCCTGATGTCCGAGAACTTCTCGGGATTCACGAAATTCACCTTCACGTCCGCGTGAGCGGCGGCCGTGGTGAGGGCCAGCAGGCCCAGGGCGATCCAGCGGTACTTCATGGCAAGCCTCCTAAATCAGCGACTGCAGGTTTCAAGTCTAGGCCACCCCAAGAAAAAGGGCGCCGGTAAGGGCGCCCTTTACTCCGAGAAACCGGACCGGCCTGTCAGGCGTGAGCGGCGCGCAGGCGCATCGAGAAGGCCTGCAGCTCGGCAATGCCGCTTTCCTCGGCGCGGCGGCACCAGGCTTGAAGATCGGCCACCAGTTGCTCGGCCGACACATTCGTACGGGTCCACATTTGGCGCAGCTCTTCACGCATGGTCACCAGCTTGTCGATGACAGGGCTGGCGGCACGGGCATGGGCGAGGTCGCCCTGGATCGCAACGGGGATGCGATCCTCGTCGCGGTGCAACCAGCGCGTGGCCAGCTTGAACTGCGTAAAGCGCTCGCTGTGCTTGCCACCTTCGGCCTTGACCTTGTCGAGCTCGGCCGCGCAGGCCGCCTTCAGGTCACGGGCGTAGTTCGCCATGACTTCGTAGCGATTGGCGATCAGCGCCTCCAGCGTGCGCGCGTCGGCCGGCTTGATTTCGCCCAGGCTCAGCCTAGGCGCGGTCTTGCGCACCTTGGCCATGCCCAGCATCTCCAGGCCGCGGATGTACATCCAGCCGATGTCGAACTCATAGGGCTTGACCGAGAACTTGGCCGACGTCGGATAGGTGTGGTGGTTGTTGTGCAGCTCTTCGCCGCCCACGATCAGCGTCCAGGGCGTCAGGTTGGTCGACGCGTCCGGCGCTTCGAAGTTGCGATAACCCCAATAGTGGCCGATGCCGTTGATGACGCCGGCGGCCCAGATCGGGATCCACACCATCTGAATCGCCCAGATCGTGGCGCCGATGGCCCCAAACATCGCCACGTTCAGGATCAACAACAAGGCCACGCCCTGCCAGCTGTAACGGGTGTAGAGATTGCGCTCGATCCAGTCGTCCGGCGTGCCGCGGCTGTACTTGGCAATCGTCTCGGCGTTTTTGGCCTCGGCACGATACAGCTCAGCACCCTCGGCCAGCACCTTTTTCAGGCCGCGGGTCTGCGGGCTGTGCGGGTCTTCTTCGGTTTCGCACTTGGCGTGGTGCTTGCGGTGGATGGCCACCCATTCGCGGGTGACCATGCCGGTCGTCAGCCACAGCCACAAGCGGAAGAAATGCGACGGGATGGGCCCGAGGTCGAGGGCGCGGTGAGCCTGGCAACGATGCAGGAAGATCGTGACCGATGCGATCGTGATGTGGGTCACGACCAGCGTATAGATCACCAGTTGCCAGACGCTGAAGCCCAGCAGGCCATCAGCCAGCCAGTTCGTCAGCGCGTTCAGAATGTCGTTCATGCGTCCAGGACCTCGGCCAAAGCGGCCATGCGAAGGAACTTCAATTGTAGAGGAATGCCCCCAAATTCAAGGGCTTGGCGGCGCCGCATTCGGGCAGCGGCGTGCGAATCGACGCGTTCTTTGACCGCCGTCAAGCGGATCGCTCCCAGGCGACGGCGAAAAAGCCATCGGTCGCATGCCGATGCGGCCACAGGCGCAACGCACCGGCTTGGGTCAGTTCAGCGGCCCGCTCGACCTGGGCCTTGGCCAGCGCTTCGCCGGCGTCCAGGGGTCTGAAGTCGGGGTGAGCGGCAGCGAATTCGGCCGCAATGACCTCGTTCTCGGCATCCAGCAGGCTGCAGGTGGCGTAAACCAGGCGACCGCCGGGTTTCACCAGGCGAGCCGCGCTGCCCAGAATCGCGCGCTGCTTGTCCTGCAGTTCCGTCACGGCCTGGGGCGACTGGCGCCATTTCAGGTCCGGGTTGCGGCGCAAGGTTCCCAGGCCTGAGCAAGGCGCGTCGACCAGCACGCGGTCGATCTTGCCGGCCAGGCGCTTGATGCGCTCGTCCCGTTCGTGGGCGATCTGGGCCGGGTAGACGTTGGACAGGCCGCTGCGTGCCAGCCGCGGCTTCAGCGCATCCAGGCGGTGGCCGGACACGTCGAAGGCGTAGAGCCGGCCGGTGTTGCGCATCGCGGCGCCCAGCGCCAGCGTCTTCCCGCCGGCGCCGGCGCAGAAGTCCACGACCATTTCGCCGCGCTTCGGCCCGAGCAGCAGAGCCAGCAGCTGGCTGCCCTCGTCCTGCACCTCCACGCCGCCGCTCGTGAACAGCTCCATCTTGTTCAGCGCCGGCTTGCCGTCAATGCGCAGGCCCAGCGGTGAATAGGGCGTGGGCATCGCGTCAACGCCGGCGGTCTTCAGCTGCGCTTGAGCTTCCTCGCGCTTGAGCTTGAGTGCATTGACGCGCAAGTCCAGGGGCGCAGGCTCGTTCAGCGCGCTGGCGAGCTTCCAGAACTCCTCGTCACCCAGGCGCGCCAGCAGTGGCTCGGCCAGCCAGTCAGGCATGTTGTGGCGCAGCTTGGGCGCGAGACTCGCTGGATCGATCGCCTGCACCTGCGCCAGCCATTGCTGTTCGACCGGGCTCAGCGCGCCACGCAGGAAAGTGTCGCTGCCGCGCCAGGCGAGGATGGCCAAGCGCCGCGGCATCGGGCCGCTGCCCGACTGCGCCAGGTTCTGGAACTTCAGCCGCTCGCGCAGTAGCGCATAAACGGTTTCGGCCAGGCTCGCGCGTTCGCGCTGGCCAAGGTTCTTGTGTTGACGGAAGAAGGCCGAGACGGTGGCGTCGGCCGGCGCGTCGAGCTTGTTGACGGCGGCGATCAGCTCGGCGCACAGCTCCAGCAGGGCATTAGGATGCATCGCCGCATTATCCCAAGCCCCCTCGCCCGCCCTGCATGAATCTCTGGACCCAGCTGCGCCTTCGCCCCCGGCTGCTGTTCGCCACCCTTTGTGGTGGCGCGTTTATCGCGCTGGGCCCGAACACGCTACCTCTAACAACGAGGCTGCTGCTTGGGTGGGACATCACTCTATGGATCTATCTGCCACTGGCGCTGTGGATGATGCTGGGCCGTGCCGGTTCGGTGAACGTGCAGGAGCGCGCCAACCGGCTGACCGAGGGCCTGCCCGTGATGCTGCTGCTGGCCGTCACGGGCGCACTGGCCAGCTTTGGGGCGATCGCGCTGGAGTTGGCGTCTGCGCGGGAAGCGCATGCGGCCAGCGCACCGGCGCTGGCCTTCGCCGTTGCCACGGTCTGCAGCTCCTGGCTGCTGCTGCCGGTGGAATTTGGCATCGCCTATGCCAGTCTTTATCACGGCGATGGCAAAGCTTCCCATGGGCTGGAGTTTCCCGGCGACGGCGAAGGGCCGCCGGACTACGGCGACTTCCTGTACTTCTCGATCACCGTGGCCGCGACGTCCCAGACCTCCGACGTCTGCGTCAGCTCGCGCGCGATGCGCCGCCTCGTGCTGGCTCAGTCGCTGCTCGCCTTCGTCTTCAACACCGGCGTGCTGGCCCTGGCCATCAACATCCTGGCCGGGTTGATCAGCTGAAGTGATTGAGCCCCTCGCCCGGTCCTGCCGCGCTGAACGCGGGCAAGCCCGGTCGGTCCCCTCGGGGACGGTAATGCTTGCGGCATTCGAGCCGCAAGCACATCGCCTGCGGGCCGGCTCGAGAGCGGCCCAGCGCTCGGCCCACAAGCTTCGCGCGGGCGCATGGCTGCACGCGCGGCTTCTAGCTAAGCAAAAGATGCTGCGCCGCGCCGTCGCGGTGGTTGACCCGCTCGCCATCCCACACCAGCACCCCTTCCACGAACCAGCGCACGGCCTGCGGATAGATGCGGTGCTCGGCCGTCAGCACGCGGGTGGACAGCGCCTTGGCGTCGTCGCCCGCCAGTACCGGCACCGCCGCCTGGATGACGATGGCGCCGTGGTCCAGCTCGGCGGTCACGAAATGCACCGTCGCGCCGGCCAGCTTGCAGCCCATTTCCAGCGCCCGCTCGTGCGTGTGCAGGCCCGTGAACGCCGGCAATAGCGAGGGGTGGATGTTGAACATGCGGCGCGCATAGCGGGCCGTGAAGCCGGGCGTCAGGATGCGCATGAAGCCGGCCAGGACGACCAGGTCGGGCGTGAAGCCATCAATGACCCGCGCCAGCTCGGCGTCGAAATCCTCACGGCTGGCGAAGGCCTTGTGGTCGACGACGGCGGTGGCGATGCCGCGCCCGGCCGCGAAGACGAGGCCGCCCGCATCGGGCCGATTGCTGATGACCGCGGCCACCTGCGCCGGCCAGCCTTCGGCTGCGCAGGCCTTGACGATGGCCTCCATGTTGGAGCCCCGCCCCGAAATCAGAATCACCAGCCTTTTCATGGGCGGGCAGTGTAGGGCTGTCATCCGGGTCCGCCGGCATCGGAGCGGCCTTGAACGACAATCCGCCCCCCATGTCGATCCCCTCCCCCAACCGCCTGCGCGTGCTCTCCGGCATGCGCCCGACCGGCGCCCTGCACCTCGGCCACTTCCATGGCGCCATCAAGAACTGGGTGCGGCTGCAGGACAGCCACGACTGCTTCTTCTTCGTCGCCGACTGGCATGCGCTGACGACCTCGCACCCCGACCGCGATACGCTGAGCCGCCATGTCTACGAGATGGTCACCGACTGGCTGGCCGCCGGCATAGCCCCCGAGCGCTGCACCCTCTTCCTGCAGAGCCGCATGCCTGAGCACGCCGAGCTGTTCACGCTGCTGGCGATGTGCACGCCGTCGAGCTGGCTCGCTCGCATGCCCAGCTACAAGGACCAGGTCGCGGCCGACCCCGAGCTGGCCACCTACGGCTTTCTCGGCTACCCGCTGCTGCAGGCGGCCGACATCCTGCTCTACAAGCCGGCCGGCGTGCCGGTCGGCGAGGACCAGGCCGCCCACGTCGAGGTGACCCGCGAGGTCGCGCGCCGCTTCAACCGCCTCTATGCCGCCGAAGCGCCGATCTTTGTCGAACCCCAGGCGCTGCTGACCGAGACGGCTCGCGTGCCGGGGCTGGACGGCCAGAAGATGAGCAAGAGCCTGGACAACGCGATCGCAATGCGCGACGCACCCGAGGTCACGGCCGCCAAGATCCGCACGATGCCGACCGACCCACAGCGCGTGCGCCGCACGGACGCCGGCGACCCGGCGCGCTGCCCCGTCTGGCCGCTGCACCAGATCTACACCGACGAAACCACGCGTGCTGCCTGCGACGCCGGCTGCCGCACGGCCGGCATCGGCTGCCTGGACTGCAAGCAGCCTTTGATCGAGGCCATCCAGAAGGAACAGGCTCCCTGGCGCGAGCGCGCTGCGGCGCTGGACCCGCAGCAGGTGCAGTGGACGCTGGAGGTCGGCACCGAGCGCGCGCGCGCCGTCGCGCGCAAGACCTTGCGCGAGGTGCGCGCAGCGATGGGGCTGGTGGCTTGAGCGGGGACGAGCGCAGGGGCGCCCCAGGCCGGCCCGACATCCCCTCGGGGGATCGACAGGCCTACCCGCCTGGCGAGGGGTCCAAGTCTCTCATCCACGTGACGGACCTCGAAGCCGCCATCAACTGGTGGCGCGAGCGCGTCCCATCGCCGGACGGCGTCAGCGCCGCGCCCGAGGTGCGTGCCTTGGCCGAGGCCTACGCGCTGCTCGCGTGGAGCCGTGCCACCGAACTCGACATGGCCACGCTCAAGCCCGAGGCGCTGGACGCCTGGCTGGCCTGGTACGCGACGACGCCCGACTCGCCCTGCATCGCCATCTGCTCCACCGCCCAGGGCGACCCGGTCTGCAAGGGCTGCGGCCGCACGTTCGACGAAGTGCAGCAATGGCCGGCGCTCGATCCGTTCGAGAAGCGCGTCGTCTGGCATCGCATCACCCATGAAGCCACGGCCTGGCGCTTCAATCGCTATGCGGAGCGCGCGCCTCGATGACGCGGATCCGTTTCGTCGATAGCGTCCGTCGGCTCGTGCCGCTGGCCTGGCCGGTGCTCGTCGGCCAGCTCGCCGTGATGATGTTCAGCACGGTGGACACGCTGATGATGGGCCGTGTCGGTCCGCAGGACCTGGCCGCACTCGCGGTAGGCTCGGCGGCCTACGTGTCCATCTTTGTCGGCCTGATGGGCGTCGTGCTGGCCGTCGGCCCCATCGCCGGCCGCCAGTTCGGTGCCGACGACCTGCCCGGCTCCGGCCGCAGCTTCGTGCAGGCGCAGTGGCTGGCGCTGCTGCTGTGCGTGCCGGGCAGCCTGGCGCTGTGGTTCCCCGACCCCTTCATCGCGCTGGCCCAGCTCGACGCGACCCAGGCCGACAAGGTGCGCGCCTACACGCGGCCCGAGGCCTTCGCCTTGCCGGCGGCCCTGCTGTTCGCCGCCTTCCGCGGCTTCTCGACGTCGGTGAGCCGGCCCAAGGCCGTCATGGCCATGCAACTGACCGGCCTCGCGGCCAAGGTGCCGCTGAACGCGCTGCTCGTGTTCGGCTGGGGCCCCGTCCCGGCCATGGGCGTGGGCGGCTGCGGCTGGGCCACGGCCATCGCGATGACGGCCCAGGCCCTTGCCGCCCAGGCGCTGCTCAGGCGCGACGGCTTCTACCGGCCCTTCAGCATCCCGCCGCTGTGGCAGACGCGGCCGCACTGGCGTGAGCTGTGGGGCCTGGTGCGCCTGGGCCTGCCGATGGGCGGCTCCATCCTCGTCGAGGTGACGGGCTTCACCTTCATGGCCTTCTTCGTTGCGCGGCTGGGTGCGACGCCGGTGGCCGGTCACCAGATCGCCGTGAACCTCGTCGCGATGATGTTCATGATCGCGCTGGCGCTGGCCACCGCGGCTGGCACGCTGGTGGCCCAGCACCTGGGTGCGCAGCAACGGCGGGAGGCGCGCATCGTCGGCCGGCATGCGATGGTGTTGGCGGCACTGGTGGCGGCCAGCGTCGGTGCCATCGTGGCCCTGGCGCGCGAACAGATCGTGGCGCTCTACACGTCCAACTCGGCGGCAGCCGCGGCGGCATTGCCGCTGCTGGTGTGGGTGTGGTTCTTCCACCTCGGCGACGCGCTGCAGACCGTCGCGGCCTATGTGCTGCGCGCCTACCAGGTCGCGACGCTGCCGATGGTCATCTACGTCGTCGCACTGTGGGGCCTGGGTATTGGCGGCGGCTACTTCCTCGCGTTTGGCGCGAACGGCGCCGGCGCGGTGGGCTTCTGGCAGGCCGCCACGGCCGGGCTGATCGCCGCGGCGCTGCTGCTCGGCCTTCTGCTCAAGCGCGTCTTCGACGAGAACCGCTAGACATCATGGCTGCCGGCCCAGCGTAAGAGGCTCGTCTCCAGTAACGTGGATTGCGCACCGAGGTGTGCCGAGCCACATGCGTCTGGACGGGCCAGGCGCAACAGCAAGGAGACGAGCCATGGATGAGCGTATCAAGTTCTTCGTCGGTCTTGATGTCCACAAGGACACCATCAGCATTGCAGCCTGTGACGGCAGCCCAGAGCCGGCGCGCTTCGTGGGCACGGTGAGTTCGGACGTCCGGCAGGTGTTCAAGGCACTGGCCAAGGCCGGGGAGCCGAGTGAAGTCCATGTCGTCTACGAGGCCGGCCCGACCGGCTACGGGCTGTATCGCGAGCTTTGCAAGCGGGGCTATCGCTGCGAGATCGTGGCGCCTTCGCTGATCCCGCGGCGACCTGGCGACCGGATCAAGAACGACCGGAGGGACTGCGCCAGGCTGGCAGAGCTGGCGCGTGCTGGCGAGCTCAAGGCGATCTGGGTGCCCGACGAAGAGCACGAGTCGGTGCGCGATCTTTGCCGGGCACGAGAGGATGCGGTCAATGCGAGGCTCAAGGCGCGCCAGCACTTAAAGGCCTTCCTGCTGCGGCACGATCGGCGCTACCCGGGCAAGACGTCTTGGCACAAGAGCCACGCGACCTGGATCGCTGAGCAGCGCTTTGATCATGCAGGCGAGCGCGTCGCGCTGGCGGAGTACCAGCTTGCCGTGCAGGCCGCCGAACAACGCGTTGAACGGCTCACCGCTGCGCTCACCGAGACGATCAAAGGGTGGCGCTTCGAGTCCGTTGTTGCGGCGTTGCGCGGCCTGCGGGGTATTGACGTCGTCAGTGCCATCGGGCTCGTTGCCGAGATTGGCGACATCCATCGCTTCGGCTCGCCGCGCGGCTTGATGGGCTACCTCGGCCTGGTGCCGTCTGAGCATTCCAGTGGCAACAGCGTACGACGCGGCTCGATCACCAAGACCGGCAACGCCCACGCCAGGCGACTACTCACGGAAGCGGCTTGGAACTACCGGTTCCCCGCCCGAATGAGTGCTGCACTCCGAGCGCGCAACGAGGCGTTGCCGCAGACAGTGCAAGACCACGCCTGGAAGGCACAGCTGCGCTTGAGCAAACGCTTCTCGCAGCTGTCTTCACGAGGCGTCCAGCACAACAAGGTCTGCGTCGCCGTGGCCCGAGAACTCGCCGGCTTCGTATGGGCGATCGCTCGCCAAGCCACGCCCACATTGAACTGAACGAACGCGAGCGGCCTGCGGCGATGCGGGGCAGCTTCACGATTGGAAGAACCCTCAAAAGCGCTATAACGGAAGGCCTTCGGCAACCCGCGACGCTAGACAGAGGTAGCTTCCACGACGGATAGATGTAGAGCGGTAACCAACCCGCGGATATCAGTCTGATCCATCGTCGCAGCAGACTTTGCGCCGCATCGCCTCAGGCCGCTTGCGTTCGGAATTCAGATGTTTGACAAGAGCAGCCATATCAGCGCTTGGCCGTTGGCAGGAACAGCACGAAGCGGCTGCCGCCACCATCGCGCGGCAGGCAGCGCACGCTGCCGCCGTGGCGCTCGGCGATCTGCTTGACCAGGCTCAGCCCCAGGCCCACGCCGCCGGCCATTTCGGCGTGGCCAGGCAGGCGGTAGAAGGGCTCGAAGATGCGTTCGCGCAGATCGGCCGGCACGCCGGGGCCGCGATCGGCCACGGCCAGCTCGTAGCCACCGGCGACCGAGCGCAGCGCCAGCTCCACGTCGGGCCCGCCGTAGCGGCGCGCGTTGTCGAGCAGGTTGCGCAGCGCGCGGCGCAGCAGCCGCTCCTGGCCATCGACGCGGGCTGAGTCGGTCTCGGGCTCGAAGGCGGCCTCGGCGTGCGCGGCTTCCTCGGCGCCGAGTGCCAGCAGTTCGACGGTATGGGTCTCGCCGATGGCGCTGCCGGCCTCAAGGCGACTGGCGAGCAGCACCTCCTCGACGAGGGCGTCCAGCTCGGCGATGTTGACGTCGATCTCGTGCGAGAGCCGCTCGCGCTGGACCGGCGCCGCGTCGTCGAGCATCGCGAAGGCCATCTTCAGCCGCGCCAGCGGCGAGCGCAGCTCATGGCTGGCGTTGGCCAGCAGCGTCTGGTGGGAGCGCAGCAGGGTCTCGATGCGGTCGGCCGCCTGATTGAAGCTGGTGGCCAGCGCGGCCACCTCGTCGCTGCCGCTGTCGTCGACCCGATGACCGAGCTGGCCGGCGCCGAACTGCTCGACGCCGCGCTTGAGCGACTCCAGCCGGCGCGTCAGGCGCCGCACGACGGGATAGGCCCCGGCCGCAACGCCGATGAAGAGCAGCACCAGCACGATGGCCAGCGTCGACACGGCCGGTGCGCCCGGGGAAACCGGGCGATGCAGCCACGGGCCCGTCCAGGGGCCTTCATCCAGCCGCGGTGGCCGCGCCCCCGGACCACTGCCGGGTGCACCCGGCGCGCCAGGCCCGGAGGCACCACCGCCCTGGGCGTTGGGCGGGCGCACGCTGCGCACCATCTCCAGGCTGCGGCCATCGCCCAGGCTGGCGTTGACGATGATGGCGCCAGGGTCGTCGACGCGTCGCAGGTACATCTGCGTCGTGGCGATGCGCTTGCCGTCGGCATCCTCCAGCGCGATGGGCATGCGCAAGCGCTGGCCCCAGTCGGCGAAGACAGCCGCCTGTTCGTCGCGCGGCGCCGTGGCCGGCGGAAGCGCCAGCTTGAGCAGGCCCGCCATCGCGTTCAGGCGCTCACCGGCCACCGTCTCGACGTTGCCGCGCTCCTGCTCGATGTGGCGCTGGAACAGCCACGCCGAGCCGAAGGCAAACGCCAGCAGCAGCGCCACCAGCGTCAGGTAGATGCGAACGTAGAGCGATTTCAAGTCAGGGTCAGTTGAAATTTGCGGGCCGGGCGCCGGGCCGCCCCAAAGCCGGCCCGCGCTGGCGATGTGCTTGCCGGTCGCGCCGGCAGGCATCACCAGCCGCGCCGGAACCGGTCAAGGTAATCCTTGGACGAGGGGCTTCATCTACGCGGCATCCGCGTCGGCGTCCTGCTTGCGTGCAAAGACGTAGCCGGCCCCGCGCACGGTCAGCACGCGGCGTGGGCTCTTCGGGTCGTCCTCGATGACGGCGCGGATGCGCGAGATGTGCACGTCGATGGAACGGTCGAAGGCCTCCAGCGGATGGCCCTTGAGGGCGTCCATGATCTGGTCGCGCGACAGCACGCGGCCGGGGCTTTGCGCCAGCACGACGAGCAGATCGAACTGGTGGCTGGTCAGGTCGCACATCTTGCCGTCCAGGCGCGCCACGCGGGCCGCGAGGTCGATCTCCAGGCGGCCAAAGCGCAGCACCTCGTCGCCATCGAGCTTGGGCTCCAGACGCCGCAGCAAGGCCTTGATGCGGGCCTGCAACTCGCGCGGCTCGAAGGGCTTGGCGAGGTAGTCGTCCGCGCCGAGTTCCAGGCCGAGGATGCGGTCCATGGGCTCGCCGCGGGCCGACAGCATCAGCACCGGCTGATGGCGCCAGCGCGGGTCGCCGCGCAGCCAGCGGCAGAAGTCCAGGCCGTCGCCGTCGGGCAGCATCAGGTCCAGCACCAGCAGCTCGAAGCGGCTGTGGGCCAGCGCCTCGCGCGCTTGCGCCAGGTTGCCGGCCGTGCTGACCTCGAAACCGGCGGCACGCAGATAGTCGCCCACCATGCCGGTGAGGCGAACGTCATCATCGATCAACAGCAGTCGGGCACTCATCGCGGGAGCGAGCGAAGGAAACAAGGGCCGGCGCACTGCGGCGCCGGGGGTACGAGGCTCAAGCATCGCAGAACTCATCGCCGTATCCAAAGAAGTGGCCAATCAGTCGGCGTGATGGTTGGCCATGCGGGCCAGATGCTTCTTCATCACTTCGGCGATCTTGGCGCGCTGCTCGGGTGTCAGCACGCGGGCGGCGTCGATGCTGGCCTGGCTCAGGCGCTTGGAGGCAGCCTCGTGCTGGGCGCTGATCTGCGCTCGCGTGGCCTCGATGGCCGCGGCGTCGATGTTGGTGGCCGTGTAGAGCGTGGCCATCTGCTGGTGCAGCTTCATGCCGGCTTCGCGCTGGCCCGACAGGTCCTGGCGCGCGGCCTTGAAGATGGCTTCGATCTGGCTGCGCTGCGAGTCCGTCGCGTTGACGAGGTCGAGCACATGCTCCATGTGGCCGCCGAACAGGCCGCCGGGCGCCATCATGCCGGGGCCGCCATGATGGCCGGGGCCTTCCGCGTGGGCGGCAACACCGCCGATGGCCAGCGCCGCCGCCACGGTGGCGACGCGAAACAGGTTCTGAATACGGAGGGCGTTCATCTGGGAACTCCTGGAAGGATGGGGTGAGGTCATCTTCCAGCCCACCTGTGTGGGATCTTTGGGCCCAGGGTAAAGAACTGTGTCGCGAATCGAGGCGGGTTTTGTCTTAAGTGAACCCGCCCCGGTTCCGGTTACTTGATGGGCTTGAAACGCATGCGCTTCGGGCGCGCGCCCTCCTCGCCCAGGCGCTTCTTCTTGTCGGCCTCGTACTCGTGGAAGTTGCCGTCGTAGAAGAACCACTGCGAGTTGCCTTCGCAGGCCAGGATGTGGGTGCAGATGCGGTCCAGGAACCAGCGGTCATGGCTGATGACCATGGCCGAGCCGGCGAACTCCAGCAGTGCTTCTTCCAGTGCGCGCAGGGTTTCCACGTCCAGGTCGTTGGACGGTTCGTCCAGCATCAGCACATTGCCGCCCTGGGCCAGCGTCTTGGCCAGGTGCAGGCGGCCGCGCTCGCCGCCGGACAGCGCGCCGACGAGCTTCTGCTGGTCGTTGCCCTTGAAGTTGAAGCGGCCCAGGTAGGCGCGGCTGGGCATGACGAACTTGCCGACGATGATGTTGTCCAGGCCGCCCGAAACGTCCTGCCACACCGTCTTGTCGGCCTCCATGCTGTCGCGGCTCTGGTCCACAAACGCCATCTTGGCCGTCTTGCCGATCTTGACCGTGCCGCTGTCCGGCTGCTCCACGCCTTGCAGCATGCGGAACAGCGTCGACTTGCCGGCGCCGTTGGGGCCGATGATGCCGACGATGGCGCCCGCGGGCACCTTGAACGACAGGTTGTCGATCAGCACGCGGTCGCCGAAGCTCTTGCTGACGTTCTCGAACTCGATGACTTCATTGCCCAGGCGCTCGGCCACGGGGATGAAGATCTCGTTCGTCACATTGCGCTGCTGGTACTCGACGTCGCTCAGCTCCTCGAAGCGGGCCAGACGCGCCTTGCTCTTGGCCTGACGGCCCTTGGCGTTGGAGCGAACCCACTTCAGCTCCTCCTTCATCGCCTTCATGCGCGCGTCTTCGGACTTCTGCTCGGTCTCCAGGCGCTTTTCCTTCTGGTCCAGCCAGTCGGAGTAGTTGCCCTTCCACGGGATGCCGTGGCCGCGGTCGAGTTCGAGGATCCACTCGGCCGCGTTGTCCAGGAAGTAGCGATCGTGGGTGATAGCCACGACGGTGCCCGGGAAGCGTTGCAGGAACTGCTCCAACCACTCGACCGATTCGGCGTCCAGGTGGTTGGTGGGTTCATCGAGCAGCAGCATGTCGGGCTTGGACAGCAGCAGGCGGCACAGCGCCACGCGGCGCTTCTCGCCACCGGACAGCACGCCGATGACGGCGTCCCACGGCGGCAGGTTCAGCGCGTCGGCGGCCAGTTCCAGTTGCAGGTCAGTGTTCTCGCTGCCTGCGGCGGCAATGATGGACTCCAGCTCGCCCTGCTCGGCGGCCAGCGCGTCGAAGTCGGCATCAGGCTCGGCGTAGGCGGCATAAACCTCGTCCAGGCGCTTCTTGGCGGCCAGCACGCCGCCGATGCCCTCTTCGACGGCCTCTCGCACCGTCTGGTCGGCGTTCAGGCGCGGCTCCTGCTCCAGGTAGCCGATCTTGATGCCGGGCATCGGGACGGCTTCGCCCTCGTACTCCTTGTCCACCCCGGCCATGATCTTCAGGATGGTCGACTTCCCCGAGCCGTTCACGCCCAGCACGCCGATCTTGGCACCGGGGAAGAAGCTCAGCGAGATGTCCTTGAGGATGTGGCGCTTGGGGGGAACCGTCTTGTTGACGCGGTTCATGCTAAAGACGTACTGGGCCATGGGGCAATCCTGTGAGGCTGAAATGGCGGCAGGCCCCCGAGGAGGCCTGCGTTGCCTGCTATTGTCGCCGAGCCCGTGTTTCCAGGAAGCCAGACTCAGATGCACCGTCTTTTCGCCGCCCTGCTCGCTCTTGCCGCTGGCCTCAGCCAGGCCCAAACGCTGCGCTGGGCCGCCCAGGGCGATCTGCAGACCATGGACCCGCATTCCCAGAATGAGTTGATGACCAACTCGCTGAACAACCAGGTCTACGAGTACCTCGTGCGGCGCATGAAGGACCAGAGCATCGGCCCGTCGCTGGCCACCGAGTGGACGCAGGTGAACCCGCTGCTGTGGCGCGTGAAGCTGCGCGCGGGCGTCAAGTTCCACGACGGCAGCCCCTTCAGCGCAGAGGACGTGATCTTCTCGATGCAGCGGTTGCGCGACGGCAATTCGCCGTTCCGCGTCTACGCCAACGCGATCGGCAGCCCGAAGGCCATCGACCCGCTGACGGTGGAGTTCACGCTGACCCGGCCCAATCCCATCTTTGGCGAGCACTTGATCAACCTGATGATCATGAACAAGCGCTGGTGCGAACAACACAAGATCACGCGGCCGCTGAACTTCAAGGAGGGCGAGGACAACTACGCCAACCTGCATGCCAATGGCACAGGGCCCTTCATGCTCGTCAGCCGCCAGCCCGGCGTGAAGACGACCTACAAGCGCAATCCGTCCTGGTGGGACAAGTTCGAGGGCAACGTCCAGGAGTTCACTTTCACGCCCATCTCCAACGACGCCACGCGTACCGCCGCTCTTATCACCGGCGAGATCGACTTCGTGCTGGACCCGCCCTCGCGCGACATCGACCGCCTACGCCGCACGGCCGGGCTCAAGGTCGTCGACGGACCGGAGAACCGCCTCGTCTTCCTGGGGCTGGACCAGACGCGCGACACGCTGCTGTACGGCAACGCCCCCGGTGGCAAGAACCCCTTCAAGGACGTGCGCGTACGCCGGGCCCTCTACCAGGCCATCGACATCGAGGCCATCAAGACCAAGCTGATGGCCGGCTACTCGGTGCCGACCGGCGCGCTGACGCCTTCAGCGCTGGGCAGCTACAACGACCCCGCGCTCGAAACGCGGCTGCCCTATGACCTGGCCGCCGCCAGGAAGCTGATGGCCGAGGCGGGCTACGCCGATGGCTTCGAGGTCACGATGGACTGCCCGAACAACCGTTATATCAACGACGAGAAGCTCTGCATCGCCGTCGCCAGCATGTGGGCGCAGCTCAAGGTCAAGGTGCGTGTCAACGCGATGTCGCGGGTGCTGTTCTTTCCCAAGGTCGAGAAATTCGACACCAGCCTGTACCTGGCCGGCTGGGGCGGCGGCACGGTGGACGCCGAGGTCATGCTGACCCCGGTGCTGCGCAATCGAGGCGAGCAAGGCGTGGGCGTGGGCAACTACAGCGGCATCATCAACGACAAGGGCGATGCGCTCGCGGCCGCATCCAGCGTCGAGACCGACCCGGCCAAGCGCCAGGCGCTCGTGAAAGCCGCGCTGCAGGCCTATCGCGAGCAGGTCAACCTGATTCCGCTGCACCGCCAGGTCATCCCCTGGGCGATGAAAGCGGGCGTCAGCGTGCCGCATTCCCCGGCCAATTGGCTCAGCGTTGACTGGGTGACCGTCACAGCCAAGTAGAATGCCCTCAACCGCCGCGCTTCTCAGTCTTGCGCGGCGTTCTCTTTTCAGCCCCTGCACGCTGCCCGCCCTGCCCGAAGACTGGCGCCTCCCCAACGGCGCGGCAGGCGATGCGACCAGGCGTGCTCACTCCCTCCCCTACCGAATGAGTTTCGATTCCCTCGGCCTGGCAGCGCCGCTGCTCAAGGCCATTGCCGACGCTGGCTACACCACACCCACGCCCATCCAGGCCCAGGCCATTCCCGCTGTGTTGAACGGTGGTGACCTGCTGGCCGGCGCGCAAACCGGCACCGGCAAGACGGCCGGCTTCACGCTGCCGCTGCTGCACCGCCTGTCCACCGGCGAGAAGCTGCTCAACAAGCGCGGCAAGATCGCCATCCGCGCCCTCGTGCTGACGCCCACCCGCGAACTGGCTGCCCAGGTTGAGGAAAGCGTGCAGACCTACGGCAAGTACCTGCCGCTCAAGAGCATGGTCATGTTCGGCGGCGTCGGCATGCAGCCGCAGATCAACAAGCTGCGCGACGGCGTCGACATCCTCGTCGCCACGCCCGGCCGCCTGCTGGACCACGCGCAGCAAGGCACGCTGGACCTGTCGCAGGTGCAGATCCTCGTGCTCGACGAAGCCGACCGCATGCTCGACATGGGCTTCGTGCACGACATCAAGAAGGTGCTGGCCCTGCTGCCCGCCAAGAAGCAATCGCTGCTGTTCAGCGCGACCTTCAGCGACGAGATCAAGAACCTCGCCGACCGCCTGCTCAACGCCCCGGCGCTGATCGAAGTGGCCCGCCGCAACCAGACCGCCGAGGCCATCGAGCAGAAGGTCCATCCGGTCGGCCGCGAGCGCAAGAAGGAGCTGCTGGTTCACCTGATCAAGGGCGGCGTGAGCGGTGAGCCCTGGCACCAGGTGCTGATCTTCACGCGCATGAAGCATGGCGCCAACCGCCTGACCGACTACCTGAATGACCAGGGCATCAGCGCCATGGCCATCCACGGCAACAAGAGCCAGGGTGCCCGCACCAAGGCACTCGCCGACTTCAAGACCGGCGACCTGACCTGCCTGGTGGCGACCGACATCGCCGCCCGCGGCATCGATATCGACCAGCTGCCTCACGTCGTCAACTTCGAGCTGCCCAACGTGGCCGAAGACTATGTGCACCGCATCGGCCGCACCGGCCGCGCCGGCGCCACGGGCGAGGCGGTCAGCCTGGTCTGTGTCGACGAGAACGGTTTCCTGAAGGAAATCGAACGTCTCATCAAGCGCGAGATCCCGCGCGAGATCGTCGCCGGCTTCGCGCCTGATCCCAACGAGCGCGCCGAGCCCATCGTGCTGGGCCGCACCGTGCTGAACCCCAACGGCAGCCGGGGCCGCAACCCCAACCCGCCGGCCGGGGCCAATGGCCGCGGCAACGGGGGTGGCCGTGGCGGCCGCCCTGGTGGCGGCGGTGGTGGTGGCCGTGGTGGCGACGGCCGCGGCGGTTCGCGCGACGGTGGCCGCGAAGGCCAGGGCCGCCCGGGCGGCAAGCCTGGTGGTCACACCGGCGTGGGTGGCGCCAAGACAGCGCCCAAGCCGCATGCCGAGCATGCACCGCGTGCAGCAGGCGCCCAGCCTGCTCGTGGCAACAACGGCGGTGCGCCGCGCCACAACAATGGTCCGCGCCTGACGCAGCCCAAGCGCTGAGACCGGACCGAGCAGAGCACCTGCGTGCTCCGTGACGCCTGCCGAAGGACATGCCGCCTGCGTGCGGCATGGCATAAACAACGCGCCCCGCATGGCGGCCCGCACTCTTCGGAGGCGGGTCGTTTTTTTTGGCTGATCTAATTCGCCCATGGCTCGTTCCCCGCTCGACAACTCGCTCAAGTTCAACCTGCCCGATGGCAGCGTCGTCACCGCCGAGGAGATGCTGCGCAAGATCCAGCAGATCAAGAAGTTCCAGCGAACCCAGCAGCCCGACGCCCCCGGGAATTTCCCCGACGCCGACCTGCAGACCCTGCTCGACGCCCTGCTGCTGCTGGGCGGCACCGCCAGCATCAATGCCGTCATGCAATGGCTGTCGCTGACCGGCCGCGAGCGCACCAGCGGCGAGGCTTTCGACCACTACGCCACCCGCGACGGCCTGCAGGCCCTGGTCGCCCAGGGTCGCGCCGAGGGCCTGACGGGCAAAGGCACGCGCGTCGCGCTGGCCGACCACGTCGAGCGCCTGCAGACCCTGCTCGCCGCTCCCGGCCACGAGCGCTACTGGCGCCAGCGCCTGTGGCTGCTTGGCTCGGGCCGGGGCGACTGGCAGGACCCGATTGGCTGGGTCAACTTCCGCAGTCCCGAGGACATGCGCACGGTGCTGCGGCTGATGATCTATTCCGGCATGCCGGCCGCCGAGTTCCACGAACTGCTGGCCACGCGCCTGCTGGAACTGAGCTCGCCGATGCTGGCCATGCAAGCCTTGATCGACCCCTGGTGCCCCAGGCTGCTGGCCCAGATCGACCCCGAGCTGCGCGATGGCCTGTTGGCTCAGCTGCTGGACGTGCTGCCCGCCGGCCACGCGGTGCGCACCGAGCTGCGCGCCTGGCTGCAGGCCGATGCTGGCAAGCACAGCATCCCCATGCGCGCGCGCCTGGCCGAGGCCGACATGCTGGCGCTGCAGCTGGACAGCGCCGAACAGCATCTGCACGGCCTGGCCGGCCCCGGCGTCACGCTGCTCGCTGCCAGCCGTGCCCTCACCGCCGGCCGCTGGGCCGAGGCCAGCGCCGGCTTCGAGGCTGCCATCAAGGCCATACACACGGCCAGCCGCAGCCGCCGCGGCGCGCTGTCGCTGGACACCGCCCGCTTCTACCTGCTCAGCCTGCTGGCCCAGGACGATCCCAAGGCCTGGACCCAGGCGCGCAAATACGCGATTGCCGAATCCGGCAGCCGCAATCCGACGGCCTACGAGGCGTGGGGCCTGTGGGCCCACGGCATCGGCGTGCGCCTGGGCGAGGACAGCTTTCTCGAAGCCGCCTTCACGCCGCGCGCGCCGGGCGACGCCGCCGCCGAGGACCGGTTGCTGCTGTGCGCCTGGCTGGGCAAGCCCGCACCCGGCTGGACGTCCGCGCTGGGCCAGGAGCTGCTGGCACGGTTGCGGCCAGCGCAGGCCCTGCTCGCGGAATACGTGGCCGCCGCGCTGCACCGGCTGCAGCTGGACAGCGAAGAGCCCACGCGCGTCGTCAGCATGCTCAGCCAGCCGCGCCCGGCATGGCGGGATGCGCTCGCGGCCATCGCGGCACTCAGCGACGACAGCAAACCCGCCGGCGCCGCCGCCAAGGCCGAGCTGGCCTGGCAACTGCGCCTGGACGACGCCGGCCGCGTGCACACGCTGGAGCCGCTGGAGATGAGCACCAGCGCGCGGGGTGTCACCAAGTTCAAGGCCGTGACGCTGGCCAAGCTGAAGAAGCACGGTGCCCAGCGCAGCCGCGACAACCTCGTGCTGCGCCACATCGAGCGCGACGCCTGGGCCGGCGTGCACGACCTGCGCCTGGACGTGAGCCAGGCCCTGGTCGCGCTGATCGGCCACCCGCACCTGATGTTTGCGGACGCGCCAGGGCAGTGGGTGGAGCTGAGCGAAGGCCTGCCCGAGCTGGAGGTCAGGCGCGTGGGCGCAGACGTGGACGCGGCCTTCGAGTTCCATCTGCACCCGCCGCTGGTCGCCGCCGAGCCGCCCCATGCCGGCGCGCTTTTCGGCGCCCAGGCCGAGGCCGAGCGCGAGCGCCGCAACGGCCAGCGCGTGCTGCGCGAAGGCCCCGGCCGCGCGCGGCTGATCCGCATCACGCCGACGCAACGCCGCGTGGCCGAGCTGGTCTCTCAAGGCTGGCGCGTACCCGCCTCGGCGACGCAGGAGCTGGCCGGCGCGCTGCAGGTGCTGACCGGCCACTTCCAGCTCCACAGCGATGCCGAAGCCGGCGAACGCGTGGCTGGCGACAGCCGCCTGCACGCCCGCCTGACGCCCGACCGCGACGGCCTGCTGCTGCAGCTGGTGGCCCAGCCCTTCGGCCACTTCGGCCCGGCCGTCACGCCGGGTGCAGGCCGCGCGCGGCTGATGTGCCTGCATGAAGGCGTGAGCCTGACGACCGAGCGCGACCTGGTCGCCGAGGGCGCACACCGCCAGGCCGTGCTGGACGCCCTGCCCTTCCTCGACCCCGAACTGCCGCCCGACCAGCCCTGGCAGGTGGCCGACCCGGAGCAGGCGCTCGCCGCCGTCGAGCGCCTGCCCACGCTGGCGGCAATAGCCGCGCTGGACTGGCCCAAGGGCAGACCGCTGCGCGTGCTGCCGCTCGCGGCCGAGGCCTTGCAGATCCAGGTCAGCAGCGGGCGCGACTGGCTGAGCCTGGAGGGCGAAGCCAAGGTGGACGAAGGCCGCGTGCTGGGCCTGCAGGAGCTGCTGGCGCTGGCCCGCGACAGCCGCAGCCGCTTCGTGCGCATGGCCGAGGGGCAGTACCTGGCGCTGTCCGAGCAGTTGCGCCAGCAGCTGCGCGACCTGGACGCGCTGGCCCAGGTCAAAAAGGGCGAGCTGCAGTTCCCCAAGGCCGGCGCCGCCTGGCTGGAGCAAGGCCTGAATGGCACCCAGCTCAGCGGCGACAAGCCCTGGCGCGAGCGCCTGGCGCAGCTGGCTGCCGCCACCGCACTGCAACCCCGGCCACCCACCACGCTGAAGGCCGAGTTGCGCGGCTACCAGGCGGACGGCCACGCCTGGATGAGCCGCCTGGCCGCCAGTGGCTTCGGCGCCTGCCTGGCCGACGACATGGGCCTGGGCAAGACCATCCAGACGCTGGCGCTGCTGATCGACCGCGCCGCCGACGGCCCGGCCCTGGTGCTGGCCCCCACCTCGGTCTGCGGCAACTGGGTGGCCGAATGCGCCACGTTCGCGCCCACGCTGAGCTGCCACATCTACGGTGAGGCCGCGGACCGGGCCGCGCTGCTGCAGGCCGCCGGGCCCGGCGATGTCATCGTCGCCAGCTACGCGCTGGCGCAGATCGACGCCGAGGCCTTCGCCAGCCGCCGCTGGGCGACACTGGTGCTCGACGAAGCCCAGGCGCTGAAGAATGCCGCCACCAAGCGCGCCAAGTCGGTGGCCGAGTTCGACGCCGGCTTCCGCCTGGCCCTGTCGGGCACGCCGGTCGAGAACCGGCTGGCCGACCTGTGGTCCATCATGAACCTCATCAACCCCGGCCTGCTGGGCACGCCGCAGCAGTTCAACGAGCGCTTCGCCGGCCGCATCGAGCGCCAGCAGGACGCACCGGCCCGCGCGCGGCTGCGCCGCATCGTCGCGCCGTTCCTGCTGCGCCGGACCAAGGCCCAGGTCCTGCAGGACCTGCCTCCGCGCACCGAGATCGTCCACCGCGTGGAGCCGACCGACGCAGAACGCCACTTCCTCGAAGCCCTGCGCCGCGACGCGCAAGCTGCCGTGGCCGCCGCCGCGGCGGACAACGAGCGCGGCGCGCCTATGCAGGTGCTGGCCGAGCTGATGCGGCTGCGCCGCGCCGCCTGCGACCCGCGCCTCGTGTCGCCCGAGCTGGGCCTGGTGGGCAGCAAGATGGCCGAGTTCGAGCGCATCGTGCGCGAGCTCGTGGACGGCGGCCACAAGGCGCTGGTGTTCAGCCAGTTCACCGACTACCTCGACCTGCTGCAGCAACGCCTGGCGCAGATGGACGTGGCCTGCCAGCGCCTGGACGGCAGCACACCGCAGGCCGAGCGCACGAAGCGCGTGGCTGCCTTCCAGCGCGGCGAGGGCGAGGTCTTCCTGATCAGCCTGAAGGCCGGCGGCTTCGGCCTGAACCTGACGATGGCCGACTACGTGCTCATCGTCGATCCCTGGTGGAACCCCGCCGCCGAGGACCAGGCCAGCGGCCGTGCCCATCGCATGGGCCAGCAGCGGCCGGTGACCGTCTACCGGCTGGTGACGGCCGGCTCCGTGGAGGAGCGCATCGTCGAACTGCACCGCGACAAGCGCGGCCTGGCCGAGGGCATGCTCGAAGGGCATGAGCAGGCGGCGCCGCTGGATGCCGCGGCGCTGGCCGCCTTGCTGGAGGGCTGATGAAAGCCTCCTGCGCATGAAGTCCTCGGCCGTCCCGCCGGCCGAGGTCGATTTCTCCGACCCCACGGCACCGGCCTCCCCCACCTTCGGCGACGTCTACCACTCGCGCGCTGGCGCCCTGCCCCAGGCCCGGCACGTGTTCGTCGCCGGCAACGGCCTGCCGGGCCGCTGGCAGGGCCGCGAACGTTTCGTCGTGCTGGAGACGGGCTTTGGCCTGGGCAACAACTTCCTCGCGACCTGGGATGCCTGGCGGCAGGACCCGGCCCGCTGCGAGCGCCTGGTCTTCGTCAGCGTCGAGAAGCACCCGCTGCGCCGGGACGATCTCGCGCGCGTGCACGCTGCCAGCCCGCTGCGCGAGCTGGCCATGGAGCTCGTCGACCGCTGGCCACCGCTGACGGCGGGCCTGCACACGCTGAGCTTCGAGGGCGGCCGCGTGGAGCTGCTGCTGGGCCTGGGCGATGCGCGCACCCTGCTGCGCGAGCTGGTGCTGCAGGCCGACGCCCTCTACCTCGATGGCTTCGCGCCGCAACGCAACCCGGAGCTGTGGGACGAATGGCTGCTGAAGAGCCTGGCGCGGCACGCGGTGCTCGGCACGACGGCCGCAACCTGGAGCATCTCGCGGCCCATGCGCCGGTCGCTGGCCGCGCTCGGCTTCGAGGTCGAGCTGGCGCCGGGTTTTGCCAACAAGCCGGAGATGACCGTCGCCCGCTTCGCGCCACGACATGTCCTGCAGCGCCCGGCTGGCCGCGAGCCGCTGGCGCCGGGTGCGAAACGCGCCGTCATCGTCGGCGCCGGCCTGGCGGGCGCGGCCTGCGCGCTGGCCCTGTCACGCCAGGGCGTGGCCTGCACCGTCGTTGACGCGCTGAGCGGCCCCGCCCAGGCCAGCTCGGGCAACCCGGCCGGGCTCTTCCACGGCACGGTCAACCCGGACGACGGCCCGCACGCCCGCTTCAACCGCGCCGCCGCGCTGGCCACACAGGCCTTGCTGGCCGAGCTCGGCCTGCCACACCAGCACGGCCTGCTGCGGCTGGAGACACGGCTGCCGCTGGCCAGCATGCAGGGCGCGCCGGGCTATGTCGAGGCGTTGTCTGCCGAAGCGGCATCAGCGCTGGCCGGCACCGCCCTCGCCCACCCGGCCTGGTTCTACCCCGGCGGCGGCGCGGTCGACCCGGCGGCCTACACGCGAGCCATGCTGACGGCCAGCGGCGCCGAGCTGAGGCTCGACACACGTGTCGCCGTGCTGCGCGAGGAGCCCGATGGCTGGAGCCTGTGCGACGCCGCCGGCCAGCTCATCGCCAACGCGCCGCTTGTCGTGCTCGCCGGCGGTCATGCCCAACTGCCGCTGCTCGGCGAACTGGGCGACGGCCTGGTCGTGCAGCGCGGCCAGCTCAGCCATCTCGCCAGCGCCCCCTGGTGCCCGGCCGTGCCCGTCGCCGGCGAGGGTTATGCGATCGCGGATGGCCGCGGCGGCGGGTGGTGCGGCGCGACGACCCAGGACGGCGACCTCGACGCCGCGCTGCGCGCCACGGATCAGGCCGACAACCTCGCCCGCTACGCGCGCCTGGCCGGGCTGGCCGCCGTGCCCGAGACGCCACTCGCCGGCCGTGTCGCCTGGCGCCTGATCGCGCCGGACCGCCTGCCGCTGATCGGCGGCCTGGCCGCGCCCGGCGCCTTGGCCGAGCAACTGCGCCTGCAGCCGCGCCGGCCCGGTCTCGTCGTCTGCACGGCCTTTGCGTCACGGGGCATCGGCTGGGCGGCGCTGGCCGGGCGGCTCGTCGCCGCGCTGGCCCTGGGCTCACCGCGGCCGCTGGAGGCGGAGCTGCTGGACGCCGTCGACCCGCTGCGCTTTGCGCTGCGGCGCGCGCGGCGTGCAATAGCAGCGGTTTAGCGCGGCTTTCGGGCCGCTGAAGCGCTGTTCAGCACCGGGCCACCGGAGCACACTCGTCGGCTGCCAACAAGTGTCAACGAGGAGACGCCATGTTCAACGGTTTGCTGGGTTCCCGCAGCATTGCGCAACGCCTGACCCTCGTGCTGGGGCTGGTGCTGCTGATCTCGTTCATCGGTTCGGGCATCGGCTTCGTTGGCCTGAGCCGGGCCGCGGCGCAGTCGGCCACGATGTATGGCGACTACCTCGCCGCCGAGCGTGATGCCACCGAGTACTACCGCCTGGTCTCCCGCGGCGAGATGCGCACGCAGGCGATCGCCCTGTCCAGCGACCTGACGCTGGCCGATCAACTGGCGCCCGGCGCCGCAGCGGGGGTCGAGGCAGCCGGCGTGATCTTCAAGAAGCTCGAGCCGCGAATGGACAGCGACGCCGAGAAGGCCTTGATCAAGGCACTCAACGGGGCGCGCGGCACTTTCCTGACCGCCCGCGAGGCGCTGAACAAGGCCAAGAAGGCCGGCGACGAGGCGACGGCCAAGCAGCTCTACGCGAGCGAGTTCCAGCCCGCAGCCGCCCGGCTCAGCGACGCGACGCTGGCCATCGTCAAGTCGCAGCGCGATCAGCTCGACGCCTCCGCCAAGGAGCTGGACAGCACCAACGCCAAGGCGCGCACCAGTCTGATCGTGTTCGCGCTGATCGCCGTGGCCCTGGCCGCGTGGCTGTCGCTGGCGCTGGGCGCCTCCATCACCGGCCCGCTGCGCCGCGCGGCCGAGGTGGCCGAGGCCATCGCGCATTTCGACCTCACGCAGGACATCCCCGCCGGCGGCCGGGACGAGGTCGGCCGGCTGCTGAACGCTTTGCAGGACATGCAGTCGGCGCTGCAGAAGCTCATTGGCGAGGTGCGCGGCGCGGCCGACAGCATCGGCACGGCCAGCGCGGAGATTGCGACCGGCAACTTCGACCTGAGCCAGCGCACCGAGCAGACGGCCAGCAATCTGCAGAACGCGGCGTCATCGATGTCCGAGCTGACCGGCACCGTCAAGCAGACGGCCGACGCGGCCATGACGGCCAACCAGCTCGCCAGCTCGGCCGCCAGCGTGGCCCAGCGCGGCGGCGAGGCGGTGAGTCAGGTGGTCTCGACGATGGACGAGATCAGCCAGAGCTCGCGCAAGATCAACGACATCATCGGCGTCATCGACGGCATCGCCTTCCAGACCAACATCCTGGCGCTGAACGCGGCCGTGGAAGCGGCCCGCGCCGGTGAACAAGGTCGCGGCTTCGCCGTCGTGGCCGCCGAGGTGCGCAGCCTGGCCCAGCGCTCGGCCGGCGCGGCCAAGGAGATCAAGACGCTGATCGGCGCCAGCGTCGAGCGCGTGGACTCCGGCACCCAGCAGGTGCAGGCCGCGGGCGCGACGATGACCGAGATCGTTGCCAGCGTGCAGCGCGTGACCGACATCATTGGCGAGATCAGCGCCGCGGCGCGCGAGCAGAGCGAGGGCATCGCCGTCGTCAATGGCTCCGTCGTGCAGCTGGACCAGATGACGCAGCAGAACGCGGCCCTCGTCGAGGAGTCCGCCGCGGCGGCCGAGAGCCTGCGCGAACAGTCGGCCCGCATGGCCGAGGCCATTGGCGTGTTCAAGCTCAGCGGCGGGGCGCAGCGCCTGCCGGCGACCAAGGCACCGGCAGCGCAAAAGCCGGCGATGAAGAACACTGGCATCAAGCCCGCCGCCGCCAAGGTGACAGCGCCCAAGTCCGCGGCCAGCTCCAGCCCGAAGCTGCGTCCGGGTCCGAAGGTCGGCGCTGCCGCCAGCCCCAAGCCGGCGCCCGTTCGCAAGGCCGCGGCCGCGCCAGTTGCTGCGCCACGGCCGAGTGCTCCGGCCCCGGCACCCGCCGACGACGGCGACTGGGAGACCTTCTGACCGGCGGCGCCTCGCGCCGAACGTCCCGCAGCCTTGCCAAGCCCGGCCGAGGCCAGAGGTCTCAGTCCTCGGTCGCGGCGCCTGGCCCGGTGCCCGGCGACGCTTTGCAGCTGGCCTTGCGGCCGCGCGCCGGATACCAGACTTCACGCTCCACCCAAAGCGCCAGGCGGCCGGCGCGGTCACTGCGCTGCGCGCGCAGCCAGGCCAGCGCGGCATCGTCGAGCAGATAGCTGCCGTCGCGCAGGTCGCGCAGCGCTTGCGGCTTGTCCCGCCTCAGCATGCGCTGCGGCAGTGGCGCGCCAAGCGCCGTCGACAGGTCGTCCAACGCGATCCAGCGCTGCGCCTCGAGTTCGTCATCCAGCACGCGCATGCGATGGCCCTTGAACTGGTAGAAGCGCCCCTGCACCGGCCGGAAGGCGACATGCCGCAACTCGCGCCACGCGGTTTCGCCCAGCGCCATCAGGTCGGCGGCCAGCACGCGTGCCCAGAGCATCAGGCTGGTCAGCACACCGGCCCAACCACCCAGCCACCACAGCAGCCAGGACACGCCGGTGCACAGCGCCAGCTTCAACAGCAGGCTGCGCCACCAGTGGTGGCGCTCATGCGCTTCAGCGTCGAAGCCATGGCCGGATGACGGCATGCGCGGCTGGCTCAGAAGCTCAGCGTCTTCACGCCTTCGGCGCCGCCGAGCAGGCAGACACTGGCCTTGTGGCGGGCGAACACGCCTACCGTCACGACGCCGGGCCATTGGTTGACCTCGGTCTCGAAGGCGAGCGGGTCGGTGATGGCCAGGCCGGTCACATCGAGGATATGGCCGCCGTTGTCGGTGACGACCCCGGCACGCAGCTTGGCCACGCCGCCGAGCTGGGCGAAGCGACGCGTCAGCTGCGCCGCGGCCATCGGGATGATCTCGACCGGCAGCGGGAAGCGACCCAGCACCTGCACGAGCTTGGATTCGTCGGCGATGCAGACGAAGCGCTCCGCCAGGTCGGCGACGATCTTCTCGCGCGTCAGCGCGGCGCCACCGCCCTTGATCATGTGGCCACCGTGGTCGATCTCGTCGGCACCGTCGATGTAGACGGTCAGGCCGGTGACTTCGCTCGCATCGAGCACCTTGATACCCGCCTTAAGCAGGCGCTGCGTCGAGCGCTCCGAGCTGGAGACTGCGCCCGCCATGGCAATGCCGCTGGCAGCGAGCGCGTCGATGAAGCAGTCCACCGTGGAGCCGGTGCCGACGCCGACGACCTGGCCGGGCGTGACGTGGTCGAGGGCGGCACGACCGACGAGTTGTTTGAGCTGGTCTTGGTTCATGCCGCGATTTTGCCGGGACGGATGGCCTTGCCGCCCGTCCCGCCCTGCTACTTGATGACGACCGTCTTCGCCGCCGAATCGGTCGCCAGCTGGCGCGCGGTGTCCCACGACGTGAAGCGGTACTCGACCGCGTCACCCTTCTTCAGACCGCCGGCCGTGTAGCGGCTGGTGCTGCCGTCCTGACGCATGCGCACGGTCTGCAGCTCACCGCCGTTGACGCGGTAGTGCACGTCCACCCAGCCCGAGGCCGTGGCGACGAATGCCAGCGTGTTCGCGCCGCTCTGCGCGGCGTCCGTCGGCAGCGCCGCCACCTTGGCCGTCGGGCTCGCCACCACCATCTGCGGCACGCTGGCCGTGCCCGAGTCCCAGATGATGTCGTCGAAGGCCATCTGGAACGGCGCGCTCGGGTTGGAGCCATCCACGCTGAGGAACTCGAACAGCGAGTTCATCGACTGCAGCGCGACCAGCGGCCCGGCGATCTCGGCCACGGGAATCGTCGCCGTGCCCCACTCGCCGTTGCGCACCAGGCCGTAGGCCGTGGTGTTGGCGGGGAAGGTCACCCAGCTGTGGTTGGTGTAGTTGTCCAGGATGCCGATCTTGAACGCGACGTTGGCGGGCGCCTTGATCTTGAGCTTGATGTTGCCGTTGCGAAAGCCGCTCATGTCGTGCGCCTGGCGCGACTGGACGGCGCCGCCGAACCATTGCCCCGGCGCGAAGTAGTTCAGCGCCAGCACGTTGGCCCCCTCGAACGGCGCGATGTTGCCGCCCCCCATGGAGCCGGTGTTCCAGATGAAGAAGTCCGCCGAGGTGCCGAGCGCCTGGCCGTTGTCGACCGGCGTGTTGTCGGTGAAGACACCGAACTTGCCGACCTCGGGCGTGATGCCCACGCCCAGCTTGACCTCGCCCAGGCCGTCCAGCTGATAGACGCGCACATAGTCCACGTACATCGTCGCCGGCAGCGGCGCGGTGACCTGCGCGGGCGTCGCGGCGGGCGTGAAGTTGCCGCCCACGGCCATGTTCATCAGCAGGTAGAACGGCGCCTGCAGGGCCGGCGAATTGACGGCGAGCGGCGCGTTGTACATGTCCGTTTCTTTGGCGCCGTCGACCAGCGTGAAGCGCATCTGCGTGTCCGTCCAGTACAGGCGGTAGATGACGAAGCGGTTGGCCAGCGAGCGGGCGGGCGTGACCCAGTTCTTGGTCTGCCATGCGGTGGAGCCGGCGCAGCTCTCGTTGCCCGGCACGCAGGCGGCCTGCTGGAAGGTGATGACGTTGGAGCCGACGAAGCGGTCCGGCGACACCGACGGCACGCCCGCGGGCTGGCGGCCGCCCTGCTCCATGATGTCGATCTCGCCGTTGCGCGGCCAGGTCTGCGGGCTGGTGCCCAGCATCCACGCGGCGGGCCACAGGCCCACGCCGACCGAGGGCGTGGCCATGCGGATCTCGACCATGCCGTACTTGACCTGCACCTTGCCGGACGAGTCGATCTTGCCGGAGGTGAAGACGTTGCTGCCGATGGTCTCGCGCCGCGCCGTGATGGCCAGCGCGCGCGTGGCCGGCTCGAAGGGCACGTTGACGATGCCGAGGTTGTTGGGGCTGTAGAACTCCAGCTCCTGGTTGCCGTAGCCGCACAGGCCGATCTGGCAGCCGTTGCCGTTGCTGGCCGTCCAGAGCGTGGTGTCGAGGCTGGCGCCGTTGAACTCCTCGGACCAGAGCAGCTTGCCGATGACCGGGCTGGTGACGCTGGCGGACGCGGCGACGCTGGCGGCCACCAAGGCGGCGCCGGCCACCGCGCGAACGATGTGTTGACGGATCATGGCGTTCATCCTTGCTGGCGGGTGTGGGATGGGCTGCCCTTGCGGCGGGCGACGGCGGCGAGCAGCAGGCCGCCGGCGAACATCAGGCCGTAGGTGGAGGGCTCGGGCACGGCGGCGGTGACGGTGATGCGCGCCGCAGCGGGGCCGATGAGCGAGCTCGTCACGGCCTGCCAGCCCGTGGAGCTGCCGTAGGCCCAGGACGCACCGGGCATGTTCGTGCCGCTCTGCCAGATGCCGCCGAAACCGTCATCGGGCGTGGCGGTGAGCCAATAGCTGCCCGCGGCCAACGACCAGCCGGCGGGCGACAGCAGCGTGTTGGCGATGGGATTGTCCAGGTGGGCGCTGTAGAGCCAGCTGTTGCCGGTGGGCACGGCCCCCTCCTTGGCCATGATGCCCAGCGTGACACCGCCCGGGCCGCCGAAGCCTTCGATGGAGGTCAGGATGGACTGGATGGACGTGGCGCTGCCAAGCGTGAATGCGATGGCGATGTCCTGGTGGTCCGAGCCGGCACGGTACAGGTCGGAGGCCCACTGGTCCGCGGTGTCGCCGGGGCCAAAGGTATCGAGCACGACGGTACCCGCCGCGCTGGCGTGGGCGGCCAGGCCGCACAGCAGCAGCGTTGCGGAGAATCGCGAGAGCGTGTGAATCTGGAATTTCATGGCTGTCTCCTGGGCCGTCAGGCGCGGCGGCGCGCGATGGTGCCGACGACAGTCAGGCCGGCCAGCAGCAGCGCGTAGGTTTCGGGCTCGGGCACGGCGGCGGTGTGCAGCGCGAGCTGGACGTCGTCGATGTAGACGGCGTTGACGCGGCTGTCGATCAACGGGCCAACGGCGGTGTTGATCTCGAGCATCACCGACGTGGTGCCCGCCGGAATGGCCGAGCCCTGGAAGCTGATCTGCGTCCAGGTGCCGGTGTTGAGGAGGCTGCCGAAGGACTGCGGCCCGCTGTCCAGCAGGATGCCGCCGGCCCCCATGTAGCGCAGCCAGAAGTTGACGTTGCCGGTAGTGGCGACGTCACCCTTGGACCAGAAGCTCAACACAGGTGTGTCGCCCACGTTGTCGGCGCCCAGCGGCGCGAGGTGGCCATGCGCGACGGAATCCTGGAACAGGGTCGAGGCGCCGAAGCCCCCCGGTACGCTCAACAGCGCCGAGTGGGCGCCGGTGTGGGCGTCGCTGGACAGCTTGGCCGGGCTGTTCGCGGTGGCCCAGCCGTCGGCCCCGCTGCCGCCCGCGATTTCGAAGCCACCGTTGGCAAAGCCGTTGGTGGTGGTGGCGCCGGCGGTACCGGCGATCAAGAGAGAAGCGATGGCACTCGCACCTCTGGCCTTCAGTTTCAGCATGTCGTCTCCTTGGTCTTCATTGAGGGGATTTGGATCCCGAGCCAGGCGATGACGAACTGCCAGTCTGTCGCCGAGCATTGAAAGCGATTTCTGAAAGCGCTTTCAATGCTCGCGAACGTTATGGCCGGAGCTGCGGGCTGTCAATGTGGACTGCCCTTGCTTTCCTGGTGAGGCCCCAAAAGCGAAACCGCCGCCGCGGTTGGCCGGGCGGCGCGAGGGCGAGACGGCTAGGGCGTCGGGCCTGACAGGATCTGCCGGGGAACGCCTAGGGCGCGGCTTTGGCGCGATCCGCCTGCTGTGACGCAATCGGTGCTCACGCCGATACGCGCGGCCGGCGCACGCACCACACTGCCGTCATGGCAGTCGCCGCGCCCCTCAATGCCGAAGACATCGCCTCGCTGGAAGCCGCGGGGCTCGGGTACATCGGCGCTAAGGTGCGAGCGCTCTTGGGGCGCCAGCTCATGACCGTCACGAGATCGAGTGGCGCGACGCCAAGACCGAGAAGCTGACCTTCGAGATGGCGCAGCTGCGCCGGGTGAAGTTCGGCAAGAAGAGCGAGCAGCTCGACGCAGAGCAGAAGGCGCTCTTCGACGAGGCGGTCGATGCCGACTTCGCCGCGCTGGAAGCCCAGCTGGCTGAGCTGATGGCCGCCAAGCGCAAGGACACCGAGCCGGCACCCGAGCGGCCCAAGCGAGCCGCGCTGCCCGCCCATCTGCCGCACGTGGAGCGGCACCACATGGACCCAACGCGACGGCGGCATCATAGAGGTGGGCTGCATGGCTCACGCGCGCGCAAGTTCGTGGAACTGCACCTGAACAACAAGAGCACATTGGCGGCGGCCACCGCCATCGAGTTCATCGACGCAGAAGAACAACGACCTGAGTAAGCTGCTTCCGCATCGCTGGCAGGCCTCGCCATCGCCTGCAAGCTCAGAGAGGCACCCGGTTAGCCGGCAGCGTGGTGAAATCTTGTGACTCGAGTCCAGAACATACAGCCATAGATGGGCGCCATCGACGCCTTGCCGGTCTCGAACTCAAAGCGCACCGGTCGATCAGCCTTGGCCGACGTAACTGTGGCGACCTCCGTGGCCAGGGAATTCGGCGCTTCGCTTCGCTTAATGCCCTTGAAGTCCCCCCACTCGGCATCGACGCCGTACCGCGGATCGAGAGAAGAAATCACTCCTCGATAGCACCCAGCGATCCGTCGCGTCGTAATGACCCACCAGCTCTCAGTCGAGAAGTACGCGCTTGCGATAGGGAGCTCGCTGGGATCGAGTGTGAGGAGCTCAGCCAAACCAGGATGCAGCTCGCCAATCTCAGTGTGCTTCCAGCTTCCAACATTCATCGAGTGGCGGCGAATGCTAGCGATGGCAATTCGGTATGCCTCTTGGTCGGTGGCTCCAATTGTGTGCGCAGCAGTCATGTTCCGAAGCGGCCAAACGGCGCTAGCAGCAGCTCAGTGATGACCGCATTCTCGCGTCAACCATGACTTTCCAGGACGCTTACGGCTAAAGGCCCGGCCAGACGCAGCACGTCGAACCCTTCAACGACGGCCGTTTCGTCGGGCCCTGATCGTCGCCAAATTCGCAGCGGGATGGCTGGATTCCGGATATCGCCCCGCCGCGGCGCAAGACCTCTGCGACGGGCGGATCACTGTGCAGCCGCGAACGGTTTAACCGCGGCGCTGTTGGACAGCCAACGCCAGCTCGCGCAACAGCGGCTCGGTCTGGCTCCAGCCCAGGCAGGCGTCGGTGATGGACACGCCGGGCTTCAGGTCGGCCTTGGTCTGGCCCTCGGCCAGGTCTTGTCGGCCGGGCTGCAGATGGCTTTCGATCATGACGCCGGTAATGCGGGTATCGCCGCCCGCGATCTGGCCCGCCACGTCGTGGCCGACGTCGACCTGGCGCTCGTACTTCTTGCTGGAGTTGGCATGCGAGAAGTCGATCATGACCTGCTCGCGCAAGCCCGAGGTCTTCATCGCGTCACAGGCAGCATTGACCGAGGCCGCGTCGTAGTTGGGCGCCTTGCCGCCGCGCAGGATGACGTGGCAGTCGGCATTGCCGCGCGTCTCGAAGATGGCCGCCGTGCCCATCTTGGTCATGCCCATGAAGGCATGCGGCGAGCTGGCGGCCAGCACGGCGTCGCTGGCGACCTTGATGCCGCCGTCGGTGCCGTTCTTGAAGCCGACTGGGCAGCTCAGGCCCGACGCCAGCTGGCGGTGGCTCTGGCTCTCGGTCGTGCGCGCACCGATGGCGCCCCAGGCGATCAGGTCGGAGATGTACTGCGGCGACAGCAGGTCCAGGAACTCGGTGCCGGCCGGCAGGCCCAGGCCGTTGACGTCCAGCAGCAGCTGGCGCGCCAGCCGCAGGCCCTCGTTCATGTGGAAGCTGCCATCCAGGCGCGGGTCGTTGATGTAGCCCTTCCAGCCCACTGTCGTGCGCGGCTTCTCGAAGTAGACGCGCATGACGACCAGCAGGTCGCGGCTCAGCTCGTCGCGCGCGGCCTTGAGCAGACGTGCGTAGTCCATCGCCTGGTCATGGTCGTGAATGGAGCAGGGGCCGACGATGACGAGCAAGCGGTCGTCGCGACCGTGCAGGATGGCGCTGATCTCCTGCCGCGCGCGCTCCACGAGCTCCAATGTCGCGTCGGGGATGGGCAGCTCTTCGAGCAGCAGCGCCGGGCTGATCAGCGCGCGCACCGCGCCGATGCGGGTGTCGTCGGTGCGCGTCGTGTCGCGCGTTTCGTCGCGGGAGCCCGCTTCGCGGTCGTGTTGAGGGTCGTCGAGGGGTTTCATGGTGCAAGGCTCCCAGGGAAGCCCCGCATTTTCACCGCTTGGCGGCCGCCGCGCACACGGCCAGTGCAGAGAGCGCAAAACCCGCCAGCGCCAGCGGCTCCAGGCGCTCGCCCAGCAGCACGAATCCCATCAGCGCCGACACGCCCGGGATCAGGAAGAACAGCCGTGCCACCTGCCCCGCCTGGCCGCGGCGGATCATGATGAACATCAGGCTGAAGGCGCCGATGGAATTGACCAGGCCCAGCCACAGCGTGGACGCGACCAGCTCGGGCGCCCAGTCGATGGCGAAATGCTCCGTCGGCCACGCCACGGCGGCCACGGCCAGGGCCGACACGGCCATCTGCACACCAGCGCCGCTGCGCAGGTCCATGTGGGCGCAGAAGCGCTTCTGGTACAGCGTGCCGGCGACGAGGCCCAGCAGGCCCACGCCCGCGACGGCATAGCTGGCCCAGGCGCCACCCAGCGGCTTGTCGGCAATGACCAGGCCGACGCCGGCCAGGCCGCCCAGCAGCCCGAGCATCTGGCGGCGGCCGATGCGTTCGGCCAGCCACAGGTGCGCGCCCAGGGCCGTGGCCAAGGGCATCAGGCCGATCAGCAAGCCGACCACGCCGGCGCTCAGGCCCCACTGCAGCGCGAAGTAGATGCAGGAGAAATGCAGCACCTGCATCAACAGGCCAACGACGGCCAGATGCGCCCAGCCCCGCGCGCGATGCGGCCAGGGCGCGCCGGTCGCAGCGGCAACGGTCAGCAGCACGACGGCGGCGATGCCGAAGCGCAGCGTCAGCAGCGTCAGCGGCCCCGTGTGCGGCAGGGCCAGCTTGCCGGCGACGTAGCCGCTGCTCCACAGCAGGATGAAGAGCAGCGGCAGGCTGGACGCGGCGGCCGCGCGCAGCAGCTGTTCGAACGGACCGGGCCGGAAGGACCGGGCCATGCAGGACGACAGGATGGTGGACATGACGACTCCTTGAAAAGGCATAACCGCACTCTAGAAATCCCTCGATAAAGACACAATCCACTTTGAATTTGATTGAGAGTTTCCAAATGGAGCACAGTCATCATGGGCCGTCTTGAAGACCTGCAAGCCTTTGCCCGCGTCGTCGACGCCCGCGGTTTCTCCGGTGCCGCACGGCTGCTGGGCACGACGAAGTCCGCCATCAGCAAGCAGATCGTGCGGCTGGAAGACCAGCTTGGCGCCCGGCTCCTGCACCGCACGACACGCAGCGTCAGCCCGACGGCAGAGGGCCGCGCCGTCTACGACCGCGCGCTTCGCCTGCTGGACGAGGCCCTCGCGCTGGAGACCGACTTGGCCGGCCGCCGCGACGAGCCGCGCGGCGTGCTGCGTCTGTCCACATCCACGGCCTTCGGCAACCTGCAGTTCACGGCGCTGATGGCTGAGTTCTGCGCCCGCCATCCGCAGCTCGACGTGGTGCTGGGGCTGAACGACCGCTACGTGGATCTGGCCGAGGAAGGCTTCGACGTCGTGCTGCGGCTCACGCACAAGCCGTCGGACGGATTGGTGGCGCGGCGCCTGGCCGCGATCCGCTTTGTGCTCTGCGCCGCACCGGCCTATCTGGAGGCGCACGGCGAACCGCAGGCCGTGGCCGACATCGCCAGGCACCGCTGCCTGCGCTTCGGCTACCTGCAGTCGCCCGACCGCTGGCGCTTTCGGCATGCCGAACTGGGCGACGTCGAGGTCGAGACCCGCGGCGCATTGCGCTTCGAGAGCGGGCTGACGGCCAACAGCAGCGAGTCGCTGCGCGTCGCCGCGCTGGCCGGCATGGGCCTGGCCGTGCTGCCCACCTATGCCATCGGCGCCGACCTGCGCGCCGGGCGGCTGCTCACCGTGCTGCCCGACTGGAAACCTGTCGGCGGCCTGGCCGATGCGGACACGCTCTATGCCGTCTACCTGCCCAGCCGCCACCCGGCGCCCAAGGTGCGCGCGCTGATCGACTTCATGCTGGAGAAGATGGGCGACGTGCCGCCCTGGGACCGGGAAGACGAGACCGGCTGAGACAATCGAGGGCTATGCCGCTGATCCCCTACGCCCTCACCCGCCCCTTCCTGTTCGGCCTGGACCCCGAGCACGCCCACGAGCTGACGCTGAACAGCATCGCCAAGCTGCAGAACACGCCGGCCCAGAGGCTGTGGTGCGGCGAACGCATCAGCGACCCCGTGACCGTGGCCGGCCTGCGCTTTCCCAACCGCATCGGCCTGGCCGCCGGGCTGGACAAAAACGGCCGCTGCATTGACGGCCTTGGGGCAATGGGTTTCGGCTTCATCGAGGTCGGCACCGTGACGCCCAAGGGCCAGCCCGGCAACGACAAGCCGCGCATGTTCCGTCTGCCGACAGCCGATGCGCTGATCAACCGCCTGGGTTTCAACAACGAGGGGCTGACCGCCTTCGTGGCCAACGTGAAGTGTGCCCACAGCTTCCGCAAGGCCGGCGGCATCCTGGGCCTGAACATTGGCAAGAACGCCGCCACGCCCATCGAGAATGCGGCCGACGACTATCTGCTCGGGCTGGCGGGTGTGCACCCGCATGCCGACTACATCACCGTCAACATCTCCAGCCCCAACACCAAGAACCTGCGCGCACTGCAGAGCGACGCCGCGCTCGATGCCTTGCTCAGTGCACTGCGGCAGCGCAAGCAGCAGCTGGACGCGCAAAGCGGCCGGCGCGTGCCGATGTTCGTCAAGATTGCGCCCGATCTGGAGGAGGCCCAGGTCGGCGTCATCGCCCAGACCCTGACCGCCAACGGCATCGATGGCGTCATCGCGACGAACACGACAATTGCACGTGACGCCGTGCAGGGCCTGCCTCACGCGAACGAGACGGGCGGCCTGTCGGGCCGGCCGGTCTTCGAGGCCAGCAACCGCGTCATCCGCCTGCTGCGCGCCATGCTGCCGGCGGGCTATCCCATCATCGGTGTGGGCGGTGTGTTGAGCGGCGAGGACGCTCGTGCCAAGATCGCCGCCGGCGCCGATCTCGTGCAGGTCTACACCGGGCTCATCTACAAGGGCCCTGCCCTGGTCGGTGACTGTGCGAGGGCCCTGGCCCGCCGCTGAATCCACCATGCCATGCGTCGCACCTTTCTCGCCTTGAGCGTCTCGCTGCTGCTGGCCGGCTGCGCGACCCCGGATCGCGACACGCGGCTGCAGCCTGGCAGCAGCCGCGCGGAGGAAGTCATCGCCATCTACGGCCAGCCCAAGCGCGTCTGGGCCGAGACCGACGGCGGACGCACGCTGGAGTATTCAAGCCAGCCCATGGGTCGGCATTGCTACATGGTCCATCTGGCCGCCGATAGCCGCCTGCTCAGCATTGAAGATGGCCTTTCGTCCGCCAGCCGCGAACGCATCGAGCCCGGCATGACGCCCGAGCAGGTCAGCCGCCGTCTCGGCACGGAGCGCAGCCGCGTGACCTACCGCCTCAGCGGCGAAGAGGTCTGGGACTGGACCGTCGAGCCCGATCAGTCCGGCTATGGCCTGCGCTTCAACGTCCACTTCAAGGACGGCCGAGTTGTCCGGACGACGCACAGCATGGTGTTCCCGAGCCGGTTATTCCCTGGGGTGGACGACTAAGTCCTACCTCAACAGGCATGAAAAAGCCCTGGCGCTTTCGCACCAGGGCTACAGGGAGACATCCCTCGACGTCGAACCACCGTTACGGTGGCCGACGTTCAATTCCGATCAGGAATCGCGACGGCGACGCGAAGCCACAAAACCGATCACGCCAAGACCAGCGCCCAGCAGAGCATAGGTTTCGGGTTCCGGAACCGCAGCCACGTTGGAAGACAGGGCGTAAGAAGAACCACCAGCCAGCGCGCGGCCACCGACGGCGTAGTAGTAGCTGCCAGAACCCAGTGCCAGGGTGTGGTTGGCAGCCGGTCCCGGCAGCGGGCTCAGGCCCCATGCGCCGAGTTGGGTGTCGTCGGCGGTGCCGAACATGCCATCGGTGCCATAGGACCAGACGCTGTAGGTGCCACCGAGGGTGTTGCCGAACGACAGGACGCTGCTCGTGACGCTGGCGCTGGACGCGAGCGAGAACGAGTAGGTGTCGAGGAAACTACCTGCGGGGTTCCAGGCGCCAACCAGCACCGGAGTCGTAGGATGGGCACCCCAGGTGGAGTCACTGGCATGTGCACCTACGGCCCCTAGAGCCACCAGCGCGGCGGCCGCAATACTTTTCAACTTGATCATTTGTTTGCTCCTGACTTTGGGACGGTCAAGCACAACCGCCGGAAACCATTGTGCAGTGCAACGAATCGGTGAAAAGTCTCGACCACCCTTTGGTCTAGGGGTGTCTACTCATTTACTTGTAGCTGCTTGTAAGGACACGCCCCAAGCTTGTCAGATTTGCACCAGCGCAAAGCGGGCAGTCACCAATTCTGTACACAGGACTCAATCGAGTGCAAGCCTTGCGACCTTCTGCAGGCCATCCACCGCCTTGCCCTTGCGCGCGCGCTTGCCGGCGTGGGCCGCCAGCGACTGGTTTTTCAGCAGCTCCTCGCGCGGTTTGCCGCCACGGCCGCTGCCGTGCACGCGCAGCTGTGTGGTGAAGCAGGCCACCGACAGCACGCTGTCCTTGGCTTCGAGGTCCATCAGCATCAGGCCCTTGCCGCCCTTGGGCTGGTGCTTCAACTCGTCCAGCGGGAAGCTCAGCAACCGTCCTTGCGCGCTCAGCACACCAAGCTGCAGCGCGACGGCGTCGCCTGGCACGACGGCCAGCAGCGGCGCTTCACCGTCGTCCAGTGCAAGGAAGGTCTTGCCGGCCTTCTGGCGGCCGACGAGGTCGCCGACTTGGGCGATCAGCCCGTAGCCCGTGCTGCCGGCCATCACGAGGCGCTGCGCGGGTGCTGCGGCCAGGTAATGCGCGATCTGCGTGCCGCTTTCCAGCTCGATCAGCGTCGTGATCGGCTGGCCGTCCCCGCGCCCCCCCGGCAGCGCCGACACCGGCACCGAGTACACGCGACCATTGCTGCCGACGACGATGAGCGGGTCGACGCTGCGACAGCGGAATGCGCCCCACAGCGCGTCGCCCGCCTTGAAGGTCTGCGCCGCGATATCCACCTCATGGCCTTTGAGCGCCCTCGCCCAGCCCTTCTGGCTGACGATGACGGTGACTGGCTCGTCGACGATCTTGACCTCGGCGGTGACACGCTTCTCGGCCTGGATCAGCGTGCGGCGGTCGTCGCCGTACTGCTTGGCGTCGGCCTCGATTTCCTTGATGACGGTGCGGCGCAGCGCCGAAACCGAGCCGAGGATGTCTTCGAGCTTGGTGCGCTCGTCGCGGAACTTCGCCAGCTGTTGCTCGATCTGGATCGCTTCCAACCGCGCGAGCTGGCGCAAGCGGATTTCGAGGATGTCCTCTGCCTGGCGATCACTCAGGTTGAAGCGGGCAATCAGCGCAGGCTTGGGCTCGTCCGACTCGCGGATGATCCTGATCACCTCATCGATGTTCAGCAGCACCAGCTGCCGACCTTCCAGCACGTGGATGCGGTCGTTGACGTGAGCGAGGCGGTGCTCGGTCCGGCGGCGCACCGTCGTCTGGCGGAAGCCCACCCACTCGACCAGCACCTCGCGCAGGCTCTTCTGCGTGGGGCGGCCGTCGGCGCCGATCATCGTCAGGTTGACCGGCGCGCTACTCTCCAGGCTGGTGTGAGCCAGCAGCGTGTTGATCAGATCTTGCTGCTCGACGGTGCGGCTCTTGGGCTCGAAGACGATGCGCACTGCCGCGTCCTTGCTGCTCTCGTCGCGCACGCCGTCCAGCACGGCCAGCAAGCTGGCCTTGAGCTGCAGCTGTTCGGCCGACAGCGTCTTCTTGCCGGCCTTGACCTTGGGGTTGGACAGTTCCTCGATCTCTTCCAGCACCTTCTGCGCGCTGGTGCCGTGCGGCAGCTCGGTGACGACGAGCTGCCACTGCCCGCGCGCCAGATCCTCGATCTTCCAGCGCGCGCGCACCTTCAAGCTGCCGCGGCCCGAGGTGTAGGCCGCACGGATGTCCTCAGCCGCGCTGATGAGCTGGCCGCCGCCGGGGAAGTCCGGGCCGGGAATCAGCTCGAACAACGCGTCGTCGGACAGCTTGTCGTCCCGCAACAGCGCGACGGCGGCAGCGGCGACCTCGCGCAGGTTGTGACTGGGGATCTCCGTCGCCAGGCCCACCGCAATGCCGCTCGCGCCGTTCAGCAGCGCGAAGGGCAGCCGCGCCGGCAGCTCGACCGGCTCCTGCGTCGTGCCGTCGTAATTGGGGCGGAAGTCCACCGTGCCTTCGTCGATCTCGTCGAGCACCAGGCGGGCGATGGGTGCGAGGCGCGCTTCCGTGTAGCGCATTGCCGCCGCCCCGTCGCCGTCGCGGCTGCCGAAGTTGCCGTGGCCGTCGATGAGCGGGTAGCGCAGCGAGAAGTCCTGCGCCATGCGCACCAGCGCGTCGTAGACCGATTGGTCGCCGTGGGGGTGGAAGCTGCCGAGCACGTCGCCGACGACCTTGGCGCCTTTGACGGGCTTGGCGCCGGAGTTGCCGCTCCAGCCCAGGCCCAGGCGATGCATCGAGTAAAGGATGCGGCGCTGCACGGGCTTCTGGCCGTCGGCATAGCTCGGCAGCGCACGGCCCTTGACGACGCTGAGCGCGTATTCGAGATAGGCCTGCTGGGCATAGGCGCCCAGCGTCAAAGCGCTGGTGTCGTCACTGCCGCCGTCGGCGGGGCCGGAGAAATCGATGGTGGTCTGGGAACTCATGGATGCAGGGTCAAGCGCTGCGCGCGAGCCGGTTGGCTCTGTTGCAGCAAGGCCCAGTACAGCTCAAGCACGAGATGCACATGGGCCTGGGTTTCGTCAATGTCGGGCACGCGGTTGCCGGCGCGGCGCACGGCGCCCTCGCCGCAATTCCAGGCCGCTAGCGCCGCATCGATGTGGCCGAAGCGGCGGATCAGGTCGGCCAGCATGCGCGCGCCGGTCTGGATGTTGATGCGGGGTTCGATGAGGCGGGCAGCTTCGGCAGGCGAGGCGTAGCGGCTGGCCGTCTCGGGCGTGATTTGCATCAGGCCCAGCGCCCCACGCGGCGACACCGCGCCACGCTGGTAGCCGGACTCGACCGCGATGACGGCCTTCAGCAGCTCGGCGTCGACGCCGGTCTGCGCGGCCGCCTCGCGCACCCAGGGCTGCACGGCCTTCACTTCCGGCGCGATCTCCAGCCAGGCCAGCAAGGCCAGGCCGGCGTCGGTCTTGCCCGGCACGCGTTGCATGCCCACGCTGCCCAGCACGGGCGTGTAGCGCTCATCGAGCTGGCGCGGCGCGAAATGAGCCACGCCGGTCGCATCGACAAAGCCCCACAGCTCCGCGTGCGCAGGCAGCGCCAGGCAGGCCAGCAGCATCAGCAGCCAGGCCTTCATGCGGCCTCCAGCCCCAGCGCCACGCGCGCCTGGTACTCGCGGTCCAGCAGCGACATGACGACCAGCGAGTCGTAGCCATCGGCGCCGTCGATGGTCACGCGCACGCTCTCTCGCAGGCGCCCCTCCTCGACGAAGCCTTCGCTCTGGTAGAGCTTCAGCGCCCGCGTGTTCAGCGCCTTCACGTCCAACCAGAAGCGATGTGCCTTGAGCTGCGTGAAGGCCATCGCCTTCAATTGCCGCACGGCAGAGCGGCCCAGGCCGCGACCCTTGGGCTGCAGCACGAGGCGCTTCAGCTCGACGGAGCCGTTCGGGTTGCGGCAACCTTGCAGGATGACGAAGCCGATGCGGTCCAGTTGGTCGCCTTCCTCAAGGATGAAGTGACGCGAGTCCGGGAAGCGGATGGCGCCCTCGTGCTGCGGTCGCTCCCATGACGTGATGAAGGGCAGATTCACGCCGTCGCGCTCGACCGAGACCACCCAGTCGAGATCGGACAACATGGTCGGGCGCAGCCTGAGGCTCATGAGGCCTCCCACCGGGCCGTCCCAAGGGAGGCCCAGCCCCCTCGGGGGGCAGTGAGCGGAGCGAGCGTGGGGGTCGTCATGCAGTCTCGAAGCCAGCCAGCACGGCGACGACGTTGCGGCCGATGGCCTCGGTCGCGTAGCCGCCTTCCTGCAGGAACAGCGTCGGCGCGCCGAAGGCGGCGAGGCGCTGGCCCATCGCGCGGAACTCGGGCTCGTCCAGCTTGAAGTGCGAGATCGGGTCGCCGCCGTAGGTGTCCACGCCCAGCGACACGATCAGCAGGTCGGGCCGAAAGGCCGCCAGTCGCGCCAGCGCCTGGTCGAGCGCCGCGAACCAGTCGTCGTTGGCCACGCCCACCGGCAGCGGGAAGTTGGCATTGAAGCCCGTGCCCTCGCCTGCGCCGGTCTCGTCGGCATGGCCGAGGAAGAACGGGAACTCGGTGCGCGGGTCGCCGTGGATGCTGGCGTAGAACACGTCGGCGCGGTCGTAGAAGATGGCCTGCGTGCCGTTGCCGTGGTGGTAGTCCACGTCCAGGATGGCCACACGGGCCAGACCCGCGTCACGCGCGGCCTGGGCGGCGACGGCGGCGTTGTTGATGAAGCAATAGCCGCCGAAGAAGTCCACGCCGGCATGGTGGCCGGGCGGGCGCGTCAGGCAGTAGGCCGAGCGCTGCCCGCCGAGCACGAGGTCCAGCGCCGTGAGGCTGGCCTGCGCACCGGCATAGGCCGCGGCCCAGCTGCCGGCGGTCAGCGGCGTGCCGCTGTCCATCGAGTACAGGCCCATGCGTGCCGCGAAGCTCGCCGGCTCGACGTCACTGCGCAGCGAGCGAACCGGCCACACGGCCGGGAAGGCATCGCCCTCGCCGCCCAAGGCCAGCCACTCGGCATGCGCCCCTGCGATGAAGTTCAGATACGTGGCCGAATGCACGCGCTCCAGCGGCGCGCGGCCATGGTCTGCCGGAGCCAGCACGTCACCCAGGCTGGCAGTCTTCACGGCCTGCAGGATGTAGTCGGCCCGCGCAGGCACCTCGAAGGCCGGCACCAGCCGACCACGGAAGAACTCGTGCGTGGCCGCGTGCTGCGCGTGCCCGGCGTTGTAGACCGTCTGCATCAGACGTCCACCTCCACCGTGTCGCCGTGCAGCTCCATCAGTTCACGGCGTGACGCAGCTTCGCCCTTGCCCATCAGTTTGTTGAAGGCTTCCACCGTGGCGCCGAAGTCGAGCTGGCCGTATTCCACGCGCGACAGGCGGCGGGTCTCGGGATTCAGCGTCGTGTCCCACAGCTGCTCGGCGTTCATCTCGCCCAGGCCCTTGAAGCGGCTGATGCTCCACGAGCCCTCCCGCGCGCCTTCCTTGCGCAGCTTGTCCAGCGTCGCGGTCAGCTCGCCGTCGTCCAGCGCATAGAGCTTGGCGGCCGGCTTCTTGCCGCGGGCCGGCGCATCGACGCGGTACAGCGGCGGGCGGGCGACGAACACGTGGCCGGTCTCGACCAGCTTGGGGAAGTGACGGAAGAAGAGCGTCAGCAGCAGCACCTGGATGTGCGAGCCGTCCACGTCGGCGTCCGACAGGATGCAGACCTTGCCGTAGCGCAGGCCGGACAGATCCGGCGTGTCGTTCGGGCCGTGTGGGTCCACGCCCAGCGCGACCGAGATGTCGTGAATCTCGTTGTTCTTGAACAGCAGGTCGCGCTCGACCTCCCAGGAGTTCAGCACCTTGCCGCGCAACGGCAGGATGGCCTGCGTCTCCTTGTCCCGGCCCATCTTGGCGCTGCCGCCCGCGGAGTCGCCCTCGACGAGGAAGACCTCGTTGTGCAGCAGGTCGCGGCTTTCGCAGTCGGTCAGCTTGCCCGGCAGCACGGCCACGCCGGAACCCTTGCGCTTCTCGACCTTCTGGCTGGCGCGTTGCCGAGTTTGGGCCTGCTTGATGACCAGCTCCGCCAGCTTCTTGCCATGCTCCACGTGATGGTTCAGCCACAGCTCCAGCGCCGGCTTGACGTAGGCCGACACCAGTCGCAGCGCGTCGCGCGAGTTCAGCCGCTCCTTGGTCTGGCCCTGGAACTGCGGGTCCAGCACCTTGGCGGACAGCACGAAGCTGGCGCGCGAGAACACGTCGTCGGGCATCAGCTTGACGCCCTTGGGCAGCAGCGAATGCATCTCGATGAAGCCCTTGACGGCGCCGAACAGGCCGTCCTTCAGCCCGGACTCGTGCGTACCGCCGGCCACCGTCGGGATCAGGTTCACGTAGCTCTCGCGCAGCGGCGCGCCGTCTTCGGTGAAGGCCACGCACCAAGCCGCGCCCTCGCCTTCGGCGAAGTTCTCGCTCTCGCCCGCCGTGGCAAAGCCTTCGCCCTCGAACAGCGGGATCAGCGGATCGCTGTTCAGCGACTGCGCCAGGTAGTCGCGCAGGCCGGCCTTGTAAAGCCAGGTCGTCAGCTCGCCGGTCTTCTCGACCTTCAGCGTGACGGTCACGCCCGGCATCAGCACAGCCTTGGAGCGCAGCAGGTGCACCAGCTCGTGCTTGGGCAGCTCGGCGCTCTCGAAATACTTGGCTTCGGGCCAGACGCGCACCGTCGTACCCTGCTTGCGGTCGCCGCCGACGGCCGGCCGGGCGACGACCGGCTGCACGACGTCGCCATGCTCGAAGGCAATGCCGGCCACCTGCTTGTCACGCCAGACGGCCACTTCCAGCCGCTTGGCCAGTGCGTTCGTCACCGACACGCCCACGCCGTGCAGGCCGCCGGAAAAACTGTAGGCGCCACCCGAGCCCTTGTCGAACTTGCCGCCGGCATGCAGGCGGGTGTAGACGATCTCGATGACGGGCACGCCCTCCTCCGGGTGGAGGCCGAAGGGAATGCCACGGCCGTCGTCCGCGACCGAGACGGAGCCATCGGCGTGCAGAACCACATCGATGCGCTTGCCGAAGCCGCCCAGCGCCTCGTCGGCCGCGTTGTCGATGACCTCCTGGATGCAGTGCAGCGGGTTCTCGGTGCGGGTGTACATGCCCGGCCGTTGCTTGACGGGCTCCAGGCCCTTCAGAACACGGATGGAGGCTTCGCCATAAGCGGCAGCTGCGGCGGCGGGAGAGGAGGACGGACGGCTCGACATAGGGGCGCGATTCTATGAAGCCGCTCGGGCTAGGATTCGCGGCCCCCGAAGACTGAGTGTTCGAGCTTGAGATTCCTGACTGCACTTCTGCTGTTCGCCGCAGGCCTGGCCCAGGCCCAGGTGCCAACCCAGCAGCCCTACCAGGCCAGCGCCCCGCTGTCCTGGGAATTGAAGAACGCGCGCTGGTTCGACGGCCAGAAGATCCAGCGCGGCAACCTCTACGTCGAGAACGGCGTCTTCGTCGCCAAGAAGCCGGCCAAGGTCAACCGCAAGATGGACATCCATGGCCAGCAGGTGCTCATCAACCCGCTGGCCGAGGCGCACAACCACAACCTGCAGACGGCCTGGGGCTGGGGCCAGTTCGCCGAGAAATACATCGACGACGGCGTGTTCTACGCCGCCATGCTGTGCGGCGACCCGGCCGGTGTTGCCGAGGTCAAGCCGCTGGCCGCAACGCCCGCCGCGCCCGAGGTCAGCTTCGTCACCGCCTGCATCACCTCGCCCGACGGCTACCCACTCGCCGCCGTGCTGCCCGAACCGAGTGCCGAGGCGGCTGCGGCACAGAACCAGATCGTCCTCGTCGACAGCCCGGAGCAGGCCATCGAGCAGTGGCCGGCCATCAAGGCCCGCGGTGGCGGCTGGCTGCGCATCGTGCTGGCCCACAGTGAACGACCCGAGCTGCGCCAGCAGCCAACCATGTTCGGCCGCCTGGGCCTGCGGCCCGACACGGCGAGTGCGCTGACGCGCCTGGCCCACGCCGACGGCCGGCGCGTCGTCGCCCATGTGGAGAGCGCGGCCGACTTCGACGCGGCGCTGGCCGCCGGGGTCGACGCCATCGCCCACCTGCCCGGCTATGCCAACACGCTCGACGAGGCGCCCGAACGCTTCGCGATCAGCGAGGCTGCGGCCGCCCAGGCCGCACGCCAGCACACCGCCGTCATCACGACGACGGCCGCCACCGCCCTCTTCAAGCTGGACCCGGCACCGCTGGCCGCGCTGCGCGAGGTGCAGCGCGCCAACCTCGCCCGGCTGCAAGCGGCGGGCGTGCAGCTCCTCGTCGGCTCGGACGTCTTCATCGCCACGGCCCGCGCCGAGCTGCACGCGCTGGACGAGCTCGGCCTGGACCGCGCCACTCTGCTGCGCCTGGCCACGCGCGACACGCCGCGTGCCCTCTTCCCGGGCCGCAAGCTGGGCTGCTTCGAGCCCGGCTGCGAGGCCAGTTTCCTCGTGCTCGGCGCCGATCCCTTGGCCGAGCTGTCCACCATCGACATGCCGCTGCTGCGCGTCAAGCAGGGCCGGCTGTTGACCCGCCTGGCCGACGTGGCCGCGGCGAGCTCTCAGGCCAGTACATCCACTGCCGACGCGCCGCGCAAGGTGGCGGCGAAGAAGAAGACCGGCAAGACCAGGGCGCAAAGCAAGACGGCAAGCAAGGCCACTCGGCGCTGATTACATTCGCCGGATGAACACCTCCGTCGCCCCCTCCTCCAGCTTGTCCGTGCGCCAGGTGCTGCTCTGCGGCGCCATGATCGTCACGCTGTCGATGGGCATCCGCCATGGCTTCGGCTTCTGGCTGCAGCCCATCATCATGGAGCGGGGCTGGACGCGCGAGACCTTCTCCTTCGCGATGGCGGTGCAGAACCTCGCCTGGGGCATCGCCGGCCCGATCGCCGGCATGCTGGCCGACCGCTTCGGCGCCTGGAAGGTGCTGATCGCGGGTGGCGTGTTCTATGCGCTGGGTCTGCTGCTGATGGCCGTGACCAGCCACCCGCTGAGCTTCACGCTCAGTGCGGGCGTGCTGATCGGCATCGCCCAGTCGGGCTCGACCTATGCCGTCATCTACGGCGTGCTGGGCCGCACGGTGTCGCCGGAGAAGCGCTCCTGGGCCTTCGGCGTCGCCGCCGCCGCGGGCTCGTTCGGCCAGTTCGTCATGATCCCCGTCGAGACCTGGCTGATCGGCCACCTCGGCTGGCAAGGCGCCCTCTATCTGCTGGCCGGCGCGGCGCTCCTGATACTGCCGCTGGCACTGGGCGTGCGCGAGCGCAGCGTGGCCGCGTTCAGCGGCACCCACCAGAGCATCGGCCAGGCGCTGCGCGAGGCCTTCGGCTACCGCAGCTTCCAGTTGCTGATGCTGGGTTATTTCGTCTGTGGCTTCCAGGTCGTGTTCATCGGCGTGCACCTGCCCAGCTATCTTCGCGACCATGGCCTGGGCATCGGTGTCTCCACCGGGGCGCTGATGCTGATCGGCCTGTTCAACATCTTCGGCACCTATGCCGCGGGCATGCTGGGCCAGCGTTTCCCCAAGCGATATCTGCTGTCGGCCATCTATGGCCTGCGCGCGATCGCCATCCTCACTTTCATCTCCGTGCCCTTGACGCCGCTGAGCGTCTACGTCTTCGCCGCCGTCATCGGCTTCCTTTGGCTGTCCACCGTGCCGCCGACCAACGCCGTCGTCGCGCAGATTTTCGGCGCCCAGCATCTGTCCATGCTCGGCGGCTTCGTCTTCCTGAGCCATCAAGTGGGCAGCTTCCTGGGCGTGTGGCTGGGCGGGAAGCTCTACGACGCGACTGGCAGCTACGACGTCGTCTGGTGGCTGGCCATCGCCCTGGGTGTGATGGCCATGCTGGCCAACTTGCCGGTGCGCGAAGCGCCCATCCTGAGGATGCAGCCGGCATGAAGCCGCGCCGGGCGCTGTGGTGGGTGGGGATCGCTATCGTCCTGGCCGCCACGGTGCTCGCCTACCAGCACCCTGCCGTGATGATCCAGCTCAGCGAGCAGGTCTGGGCCTGCTTCGGATGATGGGCGCACCTTCAGCCTGGCTGCAGCGCTTCGCGCCAACGCCCGCAGCCAGCGCGCTCGACGTGGCCTGTGGCTCGGGCCGCAATCTTGTCTGGCTCGCCGATGCCGGCTGGCAGGTGACCGGCATCGACCGCGACATGGTGGCCACGGCGTCGTTGCGCCGCCACGCCGAGATCATCGACGCCGACATCGAAGCCGGCGCCTGGCCGCTGGCCGGTCGCGAGTTCGACCTCGTCGTCGTCTGCAACTACCTCTGGCGGCCGCTGTTCGACGCCATCAAGTCGGCCGTCAAGCCGGGCGGCTGGCTGATCTGGGAAACCTTCGCCGACGGTCAGCAAACCATTGGCCGACCCGCGCGGCCTGACTTCCTGCTGCAGCGGGGTGAACTGCTGCGCGTCTGCCAGGGCTGGCACATCGTGGCTTACGAAGACCTGTTCGAAGGCGGCGTCAACGCGCGCTTCGTCCAGCGCGTTGCCGCCGTTCGGCCGTCGCCGGCGGCCTAAAATCGCTTGATTCACTGCACATTCACACCATGAAGCCCATCCTCGGCAGCATCGTCGCCCTCGTCACGCCCATGAACGAGGACGGCAGCATCGACTACCCGGCCGTGCGCCGCCTGATCGACTGGCATGTCGAGGAAGGCACGGCCTGCGTCGGCGTCGTCGGCACCACCGGCGAGTCGCCCACGGTCAGCATGGAAGAGAACCGCGAAATCATCCGCGTCGCGGTCGAGCACGCCAAGGGCCGCATCCCCATCCTGGCCGGCACCGGTGCCAACTCGACGGCCGAGGCCATCGAGCTGAGCCGCTACGCCAAGGAAGTCGGCGCGGACTGCACGCTGTCCGTCGTGCCCTACTACAACAAGCCGTCGCAGGAAGGCATCTACCAGCACTTCAAGGCCATCGCCGAGGCCGTGGACATCCCCATGATGCTCTACAACGTGCCTGGCCGCACCGTCGCCGATATGGCCCCGGAAACGACGCTGCGCTGCGCCGGCCTGCCGGGCGTCTTCGGTGTCAAGGAAGCCACCGGCAACATCGAGCGCGCCGCCTACCTGATCAAGCACGCCCCCACCGGCTTTCACATCTACTCCGGCGACGACGGCACTGCGGTCGCGCTGATGCTGCTCGGTGGCCACGGCAATGTCAGCGTGACGGCCAACGTCGCCCCTGGCGCCATGGCCGAGTTGTGCCGCCTGGCGCTGGACGGCAACGCCGTCGAGGCCCGCAAGCTCCACTTCAAGCTGCTCGGCCTGCACAAGCAGTTGTTCTGCGAACCCAGCCCCGGCCCGGCCAAGTGGGCCCTCTCCCGCCTGGGCCGTTGCGGCGCCTCACTGCGCCTGCCCATCACGCCACTGACGGTCGCCGGCCAGGCCAGCGTCGGCCAGGCCATGGTCGAAGCCGGACTGCTCTAAGCCTCTGGTCTAATGCGCGGCTGCGCCGGCCTAGTCCGGCGTCTTTGTTCCCCGGAGATTTCCAGCGTGATGTCTGTTTCCTCGCTCCGCCCAACGGCGACCCGTCTGGCCTGCACGGCCTTTGTCCTGTCGCTCGCTGGCTGCAGCACCATCGACGGCCTTTTTTCGACGGACAAGGTCGACTACCGCGCCGCGGCGCGCCAGACCGGTGGCCTGGAAGTCCCGCCTGACCTGACCCAGCTCGCCAAGGACAGCCGCGCCCAGGTTCAGGGCGGCTCCATCACCGCCTCGGCCCTGTCGGCCGCCAAGCCCACCGTCGCCGGTGCCGCGCAGTCCATGGCCGCCAACAGCGTCGCGCCCAATGCCGCCGGCGACGTGAAGCTCGAGCGCAGTGGCACCGACCGCTGGCTGCACACCACGGCCACGCCGGAACAGCTCTGGCCGCAGCTGCGCAACTTCTGGCAGGAACGTGGCCTGGAGATCGTCAAGGAGCAGCCCGAGCTCGGCGTCATGGAAACCAATTGGGCCGAGAACCGCGCCAAGCTGCCACAGGACTTCATCCGCTCCACCATCGGCAAGGTCTTCGACGGCCTGTACTCGACCGGCGAGCGCGACATGTACCGCACCCGCATCGAGCGCGGAACGAACGGCACCGACATCTTCATCAGCCACCGCGGCATGCAGGAGGTCTACACCTCGCAGGGCCGTGACTCGACCGCCTGGCAGAACCGCGCCAGCGACCCGACGCTGGAAGCCGAGATGCTGTCGCGCCTGATGCTCAAGCTTGGCGGCCAGGAAGACGCAGCCAAGGCCGTCGTGGCCGAAGCCGGCAAGCCGCCGCCAGCCACCAGCGCGAGCACGCTGCAGGTCGGTGGCGACACCCCGCGTGCGCGCCGCCCGCTGTCCGAAGTGCCCGACAGCCTGGAAGTCAACGACGGCTTCGACCGCGCCTGGCGCCGTGTCGGCCTGTCGCTGGACCGCCATGGCTTCACGATCGAGGACCGCGACCGCGCCGCCGGCCTGTTCTACCTGCGCTACGCCGACCCCGAGCAGGCCGGCAAGGACGAGCCCAACTTCTTCCAGCGCCTGTTCGGCGCCAAGGCTTCGACGCCGGTGCGCTACCGCGTCTCCGTCAAGGCCGAGGGCGTCAAGAGCGTCGTGCGCGTGCTGGACGACCGCAGCCAGCCGATTGCGGACGACAACGCCAAGCGCATCCTCAGCCTGCTGATGGACGATCTGCGCTGAGGCGCAGCGTCACGCGCCTCTGCCGTGATGCGCTTTTGCAGCCTCGGCAGCGGCAGCGGCGGCAATTCGACGCTGGTTGAGGCGAGCCAGGGCATCACGACCACCCGCGTCCTCATTGATGCGGGTTTCAGTGAACGCGAACTGAGCCGTCGGCTCGCCCGCGCAGGCTGCACGCCCGCCGACGTCGACGCCATCTTCATCACGCACGAGCATGGCGATCACGTCGGCTGCTCGCTGGCGTTCGCGCGTCGCCATCGCATCCCGCTGATCACAAGCCGCGGCACCTGGCGCGCCGTCGGACGCGAAGAGTTCGATGTCGGCCTGTTGCACCTGGCCCGGGGCGGCGAAGCCATCCCGCTGGGCGACATGGAGTTGCAGCCCTTTGCCGTGCCGCACGATGCCAACGAACCGCTGCAGCTGACGCTCAGCGACGGACTGGTGCGCCTGGGCATCGTGACTGACCTGGGCAGTGCGCCGGCTGATGTCGCTGCGGCACTGGCGGGCTGCAGGGCGCTGCTGCTGGAGTGCAATCACGACGAGGGCATGTTGCGGGCCGGGCCCTACCCGCCCATGCTGAAGCGCCGCATCCTCGGCAGCCATGGACATCTGTCCAATGCCGCGGCGGCCGATTTATTGCAGCGCTGCCGGCATACCGGGCTCGCCAGCGTCGTGGCGGCGCATCTCAGCGAACGAAACAACACTCCGGCGCTGGCCCAGGCGGCCCTTGTTCAAGCCCTTGGCGACGCAGAATCAGATATTCGCGTGGCTCATCCCAGCCTGGGTATCGACTGGCTCGCACTGAACTGAGTCGGCAACTCAATCCGGTCGAGCAAAGTTTTGTAACCGCGCTCGAAATCAACGCCCGAGCGTCGCGAAAAAGAAAAAGCCGCCGCTGCCTAAGCAGCGACGGCCTTTTCCGCGGGGACGAAGCGGATTACTTCGAAGCGGCCGAAGCGGCAGCGTCAGCAGCCATCGAGGCAGCCGAAGCAGCAGCGTCAGCGGAGCTGGCAGCAGCCATGGCTTCCGAAGCGGCCGGGGCCGGGGTCACGACCGCAGCGGGGACCTCAACCTTGGGTTCTTCCTTCTTGCTGCAAGCGCTCAGAGCAACGGCAGCCAGCAGGGAAGCCAACAGGATCGACTTATTCATACTTGTCCTCAAACGTTTAAACGACGGTGCACACCATAACTTTGGGGTCGTGCGCCAGTGTTTGTGCACCAACGGCCGACCCCGACAGAACAAGACGCGGAAAACCTCGAGCGCTTCCCTCGCCTAGCCACTGATTATAGGGGTCGGCCTGTCACAAACACTCAAAGGCCCAAAGTCGTGGGCGCAAATGAATCACTGGAGCGTTGCGCCAGGGCATCAAACCACTCCATGGCACGCAGCCGCTGGGCCGCATCCAGGCTCAGTTCGCCGCGCCACAAATGGCGATCAAAAAGGCGCAGGCTCACCGTCGTCTCGGCGCCGACAGCGAGCAGCAAGCTTTCGGGCGCGGCCTCCAGCCTGAACTCTGGATCGACGGCGCGCGCCGTCACGCAATGCGCGTAGTCGCGCCGCCAGCGCACGAAGCGCGGATGCCGGCGCACGATGTCGTCGTACTGCAGCGCGAGCAGGTGGAGCTGGCGCCCGGTCCTGGCCCAGCCCGTCAGCGCGGCGAGCGCTGCGGCGTCGGACAGCGGCCAGTCGACGAAGCTGGCATCCCAGGCGTGCAGCTCGCGGCAGCCTTGGTCGCTGGCCCAGCCCAGGGTTTCGACGAGCAGGCGCTGGAAATCCGCGCGGCTGGCAAAGCTCTGCGCCTTCATGCCGTCAGCGGCTGCATCCAGCCGTCCTCGGTCCATTGATCGAGCAGTTCGCGCGCATCGGCCGACAGCCGTGCAACCTCGGCGGCGTTCAGCGTCCGGTTGTCAGCCAGGCGCCGCATCAAGGCCGCATCGCGGCCACCGGCGCGAAAGCTCTCGCCGTTCAGGAAGACATGGGCTTCGTCATAAAGCATGCGGCTGCGCCGGTCGAGCGCGGCGCCCTGCCCCGGCGGGAGCGGCTCGCCAGGCTCGAACCAGACCTGGGCCTTGGGCTCGGTCAATGCCTCGCCCAGCGCCCGCTCCAGCGCCTGGGGCCGCTGCACGGCGGCCTCGACGGCGCGGCGGGCGAAGTCCAGCAGCGCCACCGGCACGCGGGCCGGCTCGATTGACGCCTCCTGGCGCGGGTCGGCGTAGAGCTTGCCGGTCTCGTCCAAGTCGTCGAACAGGCGCGGCAGCAGTTCGGCCGCCAGGCCTTCGGCCGTCGAGGCCCGAAAGCCCACCGAGCCAGTCACGCAGCCCGGCCCGACGGCAATGCCGTCGTGCGCCCAGCCCGGTGGCAGGTAGAGCATGTCGCCAGCGTCCAGCACGAACTCCTCCTCGGGCGCGAAGTTGGCAATGATCTTCAACGGCACGTCGTCGCGCAACACCGCGTCGCGTTGCGCGCCGATACGCCAGCGCCGCCGGCCGGCGAGCTGGATCAGGAAGACGTCGTAGGAGTCGAAATGGGGGCCGACGCCGCCGCCGTCGCTGGCGATCGACAGCATCAGGTCATCCAGTCGCGCGTCGGGCACGAAGCGGAATCGGTCGAGCAGCGCGCGCGCTTCGGCCAGATGTTGGTCGAGTCCCTGCACGAGCAGCGTCCAACCCGGCTTGCTCATTGCGGGCAGGCGCGCGATGGGGCCTTGCTTGAGTTTCCATTCACCGTCGAAGGCGGTGACCAGACGGGATTCGACGCCGTCACGTGCGGCCAGCGCGGCCAGGTCTTTCAGCGAGGCGGGCGGCGTCACGCCGGCAAAGGCCTGGCGCACGAGCAGCGGTTTCTTTTGCCAGTGGCGGCGCATGAACTGCGCCGGGCTCAGGCCGGCAAGCATGGGGGTCGGGAGGGCGGTCTGCATGCAGACATTGTGCCGAGGAGCACGTGCGAAAATCCGCCCCATGCAAGTGACCCGCCCCTGTGTCGTCTCCCTGCGTTGGAGACTTGAAGATGCCCAAGGCCAGCTCATCGACGAGCTGAACGAGGCAATGGAATTCCTGCACGGTGGCGACGATCTGTTCGCCAAGGTCGAGGAAGCATTGGAAGGCCAGGAAGTCGGGTTTGAGACCAGCCTGGCGCTGCAGCCCGACGAGGCCTTTGGCGACTATGACTCCAACCTCGTCTGCTTCGAGGCGCGCAGCCTGTTTCCGGAAGGCGTCGAGCCGGGTCTGCAGATCGAGGGACTGCCGGAAGGCGCCGCGACGGAAGGCATGCCCGCGGACGTGGTCTACACCGTTACGGAGGTCTATCCGGAACACGTGGTGCTGGATGGCAATCACCCGCTGGCAGGCATCGGCCTGCGCATGCATGTGACGATGCTGGACGTGCGCGCCGCGACCGAGGCCGAGGTTCAGGCCGGCTCGGTCGGCGAGCCCATCTTCATGGTGCAGACCGGCGCGCCGCCGGACGAACCCATCCACTGAACCGAAGGCGCCTCACGGCGCCTTCTTCATTCTCAGACCTTGCCTGTAGAGCCGAAGCCGCCGGCGCCGCGGGCGGACGCATCGAAGCTGTCCACACGTCGGAATTGCGCCTGCACGACCGGCACGATGACCAGTTGCGCAATGCGCTCGAAGGGCTGAATGACGAACTCGGTCTGGCCGCGGTTCCAGCAGCTGACCATCAGCTGGCCCTGGTAGTCGCTGTCGATCAAGCCCACCAGGTTGCCCAGCACGATGCCGTGTTTGTGGCCCAGGCCGGAGCGCGGCAGGATGATGGCGGCCAGGCCCGGATCGGCGATGTGGATGGCCAGGCCGGTCGGGATCAGCGTCGTCTGGCCGGGGGCCAGCGTGATGGCGTCGTCGAGGCAGGCGCGCAGGTCGAGGCCGGCGCTGCCGGGCGTGGCGTAGGCCGGAATCTGCTCGGCCATGCGGACGTCGAGCACTTGCAGGTCGATCGGGGTCATCAGAGTCGTTTCGAGAGTTCGGCGATCAGCTCGCGGGCGAGGCTGAGCTTGTCGGCACGGGGTAGTTCGCGCTGCCCCTGCTCGTCGATGAGCAGCAGCGCGTTGTCGTCGCGGCCAAAGGTCGCCGGGCCGAGGTTGGCGACGAT
>JAEKLF010000124.1 GCA_019509985.1 Burkholderiales bacterium
TGGTGCACCTGGCTGCGCAGATCGGCCAGACCGTGCAGGCCGGCGAGCGGCTGGCGATCATCGAGGCGATGAAGATGGAGAACATCCTGACAGCGGTGCAGGACGTGACGGTGGCCGAGGTGCTCGCCAAGCCGGGCGAGAGCCTGTCGGTGGATCAGCCCATCCTGAGGTTCGTCTAGAGCGTGCTTGGTTGGGCAGGGAGAAGCGCATGAAACGACGCGACGTAATGGCCGCCGCAGCCGGCAGCCTTGCCGGCTTGGCCGCCGGTGGAGCTAGTGCTGAATCCGGCTTGCTCGTCGGGTCGTTGGGCGCCCAGTGGAAGCGCGCGGCGCTCAACCTGGGTGTCGAATTCCGGTCCATCGAGCAGCCGGACAAGTCGTGGATCGTGAAGTGGAGCAACCAGGGCGTGTTTGGCGTGCGCGGAGGCATCGAGATGCCGATGGCGGAGATGCCATCCATCGAAGGGCTCAGGTTGGCCGTGATGCACGAGCCCCTGCCGGTCGGACACTATTTGATCCATCGTTTCCTCACCCGCCCCTTCAAGTTCACCGACGAGGACAAGGACGAGTTCCACAAGATTTCCGTCTCTTTCGAGATTCAGCCGGGACGCGTCACCTACCTGGGCGAACTGGTGACCTGGATGTCCAGCGGCGTCGATCTGCCGTTTGGCCTTGTCGCCCCCACCGGCATGATGCTGACGCTGCGCGACGAGTGCGCACGCGACTTGCGGGTGTTGCGCGCACACGGGGTCGCCGTGTCCGATGAAACGCCCTTGCGGGTCGCCTGGCTGGACGGCGACACCCCCGAGCGGATCAAGCGAGTGCCATGACGGTCGCCATCGTCGGCGCCGGCGTGGCCGGTGCTGCGGCGGCCATCCGCTTGGCGGAGCGGGCCGTCGCCGTCGAGCTGTACGAGGCCGTGCTGGAGCCTCGGCCCATCGGCGCTGGCTTGCTGCTGCAGCCCACCGGCCAGCGTGCGCTGGCGGCGATGGGTTTGCTGGACGAGGCTCTGATGCTGGGCATGCGCGTGGACCGGCTGTTCGGTGACACGCCTGCCGGTCGCGCCGTGCTGGACATGAGCTACCGGCGCTTTCACTCGGAGGCCTATGGCCTGGGCATCCAGCGCGGCGCGCTGATGGGGCTGTTGTGGGGGCGTGTGCACGAACTGGGCATCCGTTGGAACTGCGGCGCGGCCGTCGAGGGTTTCGAGCAGGACGGCGAAGGCGTGACGCTGCGCCTGGCCGGCGGCGCCACGGCACGCCACACGGCGCTCATCCTGGCGAACGGCAGCTTCTCCAGGCTGCGAGAGGGCATGAAGGTCGAGCAGCATGCGCAGCCTTTCCCGTGGGGCGCCATCTGGACCGTGCTGCCTGCGCCCGTGGGTTTTCCGCAGATCGAGCTGCGCCAGCGTTTCAGATCGGCGTCGCAAATGATCGGTCTGATGCCGGTTGGCAAGGCACATGCCGACGACACCGAACGTGGCATCAACCTGTTCTGGAGCCTGCCCGTCGCTGAGCTCGAAGGCTGGCGCGAGCGCATCGGGCTGGACCGATTGAAGCAGCAAATGACCACGCTGTTCCCGGACGTGGCGCCGCTCCTCGCCGGCCTGAGCGACACCGCCCAACTGCGCGAGGCGCGCTACGCCGATGTCTGGATGTCCCGCTGGCATGACCGCCGCGTGCTGGCCATCGGCGACTGCGCCCATGGCATGAGCCCGCAGCTGGGGCAGGGCGCCAACATGGCGCTGATCGACGCGCATGAGCTTGCGGCCGAGGTGGGCAGCAGCAACGACGCCTGGCCCGGCGTCTTCGCGCGCTACAGCCGCCGTCGCCGCGCCCACTTGCGCTTCTACGGCCAGGCCAGCAAGGGATTGACGCCCATGTTCCAGTCCCACGCCGTCGTCGCACCCTGGCTGCGCGACCGCTTCTTCGGTTGGGGTGGCAAGCTGCCCTACATCCACCAACAATCCATCGCCACGCTGGCCGGGGTCAAGACCGGCTGGCTGTGGGGCCGACTCAAACTGTGACGACCACCATGAGCAGCAACAACACGCGCCCTTTCAAAGTCCTTGGTCTGCAGCAGATCGCCATCGGCGGCCTGGACAAGGCAAGGCTGCGCCACCTGTGGGTGGACCTGCTGGGCGTGCCAGTGACCGGCAACTTCAGCAGCGAGCGGGAGAACGTCGATGAAGACATCTGCACGCTGGGGCAGGGTGCGCATGCCGTGGAGGTGGACCTGATGCAGCCGCTGGACCCGGAGAAGAAGCCGGCCGTGCACGCCACGCCGCTGAACCACGTCGGCCTGTGGGTGGACGACCTGCCCACGGCCGTGCAGTGGCTGGAGTCGCAGGGCCTGCGCTTCGCGCCGGGCGGCATCCGTCGCGGCGCGGCTGGCCACGACATCTGCTTTGTCCACCCCAAGGGCAACGATCAATTTCCGCTCGGCGGCGAAGGCGTGCTGATCGAGCTCGTCCAGGCGCCGCCCGACGTGGTGAAGGCGCTAGCGTTTCAAGCCGGCTGACAACTCCACCAGCCGCTCGAACTCGGCGCGGTGACCGTAGCGATCGGCGCCGCGCGCGTCGTGGGCCAGCGCGGCGATCTGCGCCGGGCCGTAGTCGCCGATCTGCGTGCTGCCGCGCAGCCACTGCCCCCAGGCGGCCACCGCGACGGCGAAGCGCAGGTCGGCATCGGCCTTGTCCAGTGCCGGCCACGCGCTGGCCCGCGTGATGGGCAGCTCGACCAGCTTGCTGTCCGCTTGGCCCGGCGGCTTGTAGCGCAGCTTCAGCCAGGCCAGCTCGTTGGCATGCGGCTCGGCGCGCAGCGGCGGCTTCGTGGGCTTGTAGCGCAGCGGATCCACCGTGCCCTTGGCGCCCGTGGGGATGATTTCGTACAGCGCCGTCACCGTGTGGCCGGCACCGATGTCGCCGGCGTCCACCTTGTCGTCGTTGAACTGCTCGCGCGTCAGGTTGTTCAGCTCGTAGCCCAGCAGCCGGTATTCGCCGACCAGCGACGGGTTGAATTCGATCTGCAGCTTCAGGTCCTGGGCGATGACGGCGAGCGTGCTGGTCATCTCGTTGACCAGCACCTTGTGCGCCTCCTGCAGCGTGTCCAGGTAGTGGTAGCTGCCGTCGCCGACGTCGGCCAGCTTCTTCATCAGCGCCTCGTTGAAGTTGCTGTCGCCCACGCCCAGCGTGGTCAGGCCGACGCCGTGCTTGCGCTCGCCTTCGACGAGGGTCTTCAGCTCGTCCGCGTTCGTCACGCCGATGTTGAGGTCGCCGTCGGTCGCCAGCAGCACGCGGTTGATGCCGCCGTTGATGAAGCCGGCGCGCGCCTGCGTATAGGCCAAGCGTATGCCGGCCTCGCCGTAGGTGCCGCCGCCGGCTTGCAGCGTGTCGATGGCGGCGTGGATGGCGTCCTTGCGGTCGCCCGGCGTGGCTTCCAGCACCACGCGCGTGCCGCTGGCGTAGCTGACGATGCCGACCCGGTCCTGCGCGCGCAGCTGGTTGGTCAGCAGGTGCAGGGCCGAACGGACCAGCGGCAGCCGGTCCTGCGGGCCCATCGAGCCGGACACGTCGACGAGGAAGATCAGGTTGGCTGGCGGCAGGCTCTGCTTGGCCAGGTCCTGGCCCTTGATGGCGATGCGCAGCAGGCCGCGCTCGGGTTGCCAGGGCGATGCGACCAGGCGAGCGTCGACCGCAAAGGGCGTGGCCGCATTCGCGGCCGGCGCCGCGTAGTCGTAGCCGAAGTAGTTGACGAGCTCCTCCACGCGCACCGCGTCGCGCGGTGGCAGGGCGCCGCGGTTCAGGAAGCGGCGCACGTTGGCGTAGCTGCCGGTGTCGACGCTGGCGCTGAAGGTCGAGACCGGCGCCTCGGCGACGCGCTGCCAGGGGCGGTCTTCGAAGGCCGCGTAGCGGGCCGTGGAGGGCTGCGCAACGGGTATCGGCATGGCCGTCGGCATGACCATGGAGAGCGTCGGCGCGACGGATGAGCGCGCCATCGCCGGTGCCGGCATGGGTGCGCTGATCGGCGCCCGGGCGACGGGCGGCACGGCGATGGGTGCGGGCTCCTCGAGCTTGGGGCTGGATGGCGCATCCAGCCTCTTGCCGGGCTCGGGCGTGGATGTCTGGGGAGGGTTCTGCCCGCAAGCCGCCAGCGTCAGGCCGACGAGCAGTGCGAGGCCGAACCGGCGCGGGTTCAGGACATGGGTCATCTGGATCTCCCTGACGGGCGGCGCCCGTTCCGACTCGCCAACGCTGGCGCTTGCGAACGCGCCGACGCGACGGGCTCCGGATAAACCCGAGGCGGAGCGGCTCAGGGGTGCACGGCGCCGAGCTTGTCGTCCAGGCCGTAGCGCCGTTGCAGCACTGCGAGGGCTGCCTGCTCTTCGCGCAGGAACCGATCGAACTGCGCAATCAGCTCCACATGCTTCACACTGGACAAGCGATAGTGGTACTCCAGGGTCGTGGGTGCCAGCGCGGTGGACGGCACCAGGGCACCGGGCCGCCCCAGGCGCTCAAGCTGATAGAGCGCGACCGGCAGGGCGACATGGGTGCCGTCCACGCGGCCCGTCAACGTCATGCGGATGAGCCGGCCCGGGTCGGCCGCCTCGTTCACGTGAAGGCTGCCGGCCTCGATCTGCGGCAGGAAGCGCTTGGGCGTGTAGCCGCGCACGACGCCCAGCGTGTGCAGAGGCAGGTTGCGCCTTTCCGGCAACACCATGACCACGTCCTGGAAGGGCACGGTCGGCTCGGAATAGGCGAGCCTGGCATCCTGCTTGGCCTGCGCGTTCCAGTTCGGGTTGTCGGGAAAGACGAGGTCGAGCCGGCCGGCCATGTGCTCGATGACGAGGCGCCGGGTCGGCAACGGCCGGTACTCGAACTGGTGGCCCTGGCGGCGCGCGAACAGGTCGAGCAACTCGCGCGCATAGCCGCGGAACTCGCCGCCGCTGACGCTCATGATGGGTGCGTAGTCGACATCCTCGACGCCGATGACGAAATGCCCGGCCAGCGCCGGGCCGGCCACCAGCAGCAGAGGGGTCGCAAGCAGGACGAGCCGAGCCAGGAGTCGTCGCATGAGGCCGGTGGGGCAGAAGGGATGAGCCATCGTCGCACAGGCCTGGCGGGCCGGAAGTGAAGGCGGCGTGTCCGCGAGCGGTTCGCCATCGGCGAAGCGGTGATTCCCGACTTGCCGATTCAGGACGCCGCCGCGCCCACCTAAGCTGCGGACAGCAAAACTTGCGCGTGCCGCGCTGGGCTCACCGGCCCGTGGCACACCGGGAGGCGGGGTGGTCATGAGCCGGCTCGTAGATTCGGTCGCAAGCCTTTGCTCAGCGCACGCCAGAATGCACGGCCTTCACGCCGCTGCCGCCGATGCGCCTCGTTCTCGTCCCGCTCACCTTGCTTGCCCTGCTGCTGCCCACGCTCGCGCAGGCCTGGGGCAACCACACGCCGATGTGCTACCGCGCCTTCGAGCGCATGCCGGAGGTTGCGAACGCCGCCGCCGTGAAGGCCGAGCCGCTGGTGGACTTCCTGCGCGATCAGGACGCGGCGATCGCCGGCACGCTGGACGCGCAAGAGGCCTGGGCTCGCGAGCATCTGAAGGGCCATGCACCCCGGCCCGATGCGCTGCGCTTCGTCGCCGGCGCCAAACGCGGCGATGCCGAACGCCGTGCCGCCTTTCTGCGGGCGCTGCGCCTGTCGCCGCAAGCCAGACTGGCCCTGTACCTGCAGATGGACCCGCGTGAGGCCGAGACGGCCCGCCCGCCTATCGATGCCAGCCTCGTCACCACCGTCAAGCCGGGTGCGGGGGCGACGCAGCGCTTCGTCGCGCTGCAGCCGGGCGAGTCGGTCGCGCCGCTGGCGGTGCTGGCCTCGGCCTGCGACGAGCCCGACTACGGTCACGACCTCAACCTCTTCGACGACAACCCGGGCAGCCTGGCGAACCCATCGTATGGCTTCGGCAACCAGCCCTTCGGCAACCCAGCTGTCGCCATCGGCTCGCAGGCGCCGTTCCACATGGGTTTCTTTCATCAGGGGGCCGTCTTCAACACGCTGGCGCCGAGCTTCACCCGCACCTTCACCGAGCTGCGCGTGCAGCAGTACAGCGGTCTGGCCGTGCTGGCCTGGCAGACCGGCCATGCCTACTGGGGCTGGCGCTTTGCCGGCATGGCGCTGCATCACGTCGAGGACCTGACCCAGCCCTACCACGCCAGTGCTGCGCCGGGCGCGACGCTGGGCCACATGATGTGGGTCAACCTGAAGGCCCAGCTCGGCGCGCCCGCGGATCGCCAAGGCCTGGTGGTCCTGCAGAGCAATCGCCACTTCGTGCTGGAGCAGTTCCAGACGCGCTGGATCATCGACAACGCGCGCCAGCGGCGTGACGGCCCGCTGGAGGTGGCGCTGCGCGACAAGGCCCGCGACGCACGCTATCCCGCATGGACGCCGGCTTATGTGCGCGACGTCGTCGCCGCCGAAGCCTTCACCGCCGGGCCGACGACGGACGCTGCCGTCGTCGTCGGTGCGCCGGCGAAATTCGTCACTGACCCCAATTTCGACTTTGCGGCGAACGAAGCCCAACTCGGCCCGGAACTCGCGCGGGACGTGCAGGGGCGACGGGAGGCGCTGCTCGCCCAGGTCTCGGAACTGCTCGGCCACTTTGGCGCACACAGCCGCAATGCCCTGCGCGGCATGCTGAAGCAGGCCGCTCAAGCGCCGCGCTGAATTTCGCCATTGGCGAAGTCCGCGTCGCTTTTTGGCGCAGAATTGCGTTCTTCACGAAGGCTATGCTGGAGCCAGACGAACATGCGCCACGACCTCACCACTCTCAATCTCGTGCTGGCCATCGAGCAGACCCGCTCGATCACCCGCGGTGCGGCCCAGGAACACCTGGCGCTGGCCGCGGCGAGCAAGCGCCTCTCGGATCTGGAAAGCCGCCTCGGCGTGCAGCTCTTCGAGCGGCGCGCGCGCGGCGTCGAGCCGACCGAGGCGGGGCGGGCGCTGGTGCGTCACATCCGGTCGCTGCACGCGTCGCTCTATGCGCTCGAAACCGAGGTCATGGAGTTCTCGCGCGGCATCAAGGGCCATCTGCGCATCGCCTCAAACACCAGCGCGATTGCTGAATGCCTGCCGCCTTACCTCGTCGAGTTCTCCCAGGCCCACGCGCAGATCCGCATCAGCCTGGAGGACCTGACCAGCGCCGAGGTGCAGGCGGCGGTGGCCGAAGGCCGCGCCGATGTCGGCATCTTTGCCGGCCCGCTGCTGGACAACCGCGTGCAGACCTGGGTGTTCGCCCGCGGTCGCCTCGCCGCGCTGGTGCCGCTCAAGCATCCGCTGGCCGCCCGCGAGTCGGTGACCTTCAACGAGTTGCTGGCCTATGACCTCATTGGCCTGCACGCCGGCGCAAGCGCGCAGGAACTGATGCGCGAACAGGCCGCCGTGCTGGGCCAGACGCTGAACGCAAGACTGCAGGTGCGCGGCTTCGACGGCATCGCGCAACTGGTCGAGTCCGGCCTGGGCGTGGCCGTGCTGCCCGAGGCCCCGGCCGAGCGCTTCACGCGCGTCTTTGGCGTGCGCTGCCTGCGCCTGGATGAAACCTGGGCCGAGCGCGACTATTACTTGGGTGTGCTGCGCCAACAGCGCTTGCCCACCGTGGTGCAACGCTTCGTGGACACCCTCATTCCTCGAGAGAAGCAATGACCTCTAGAACGCTTTACGACAAGCTCTGGGATGAGCATGTCGTGCACTCCGAGCCGGATGGCACGACCTTGCTCTATATTGATCGCCACCTCGTGCACGAGGTGACCAGCCCTCAAGCCTTCGAAGGCCTGGACCTGGCCGGCCGCAAGGTCTGGCGCCTGTCGGCTAACCTGGCCGTCAGCGACCACAACGTGCCGACGACCGACCGGTCGCGCGGCATCGCCGACCCGATCTCCAAGCTGCAGGTCGACACGCTGGACGCCAACTGCGACCGGGTCGGCATCACGCAGTTCAAGATGAACGACAAGCGCCAGGGCATCGTGCATGTCATCGGTCCGGAGCAGGGCGCTACGCTGCCTGGCATGACGGTTGTCTGTGGCGACAGCCATACCTCCACGCACGGCGCTTTCGGTGCGCTGGCGCATGGCATCGGCACCAGCGAGGTCGAGCATGTGCTGGCCACGCAGACGCTGTCGGCCAAGAAGGCCAAGAACCTGCTGGTGAAGGTTGAGGGGACTTTGCCCAAGGGCTGCGGCGCCAAGGACATCGTGCTGGCCATCATCGGCAAGATCGGCACCGCCGGCGGCAACGGCTACACCATCGAGTTCGCCGGCTCGGCCATCCGCGCGCTGAGCATGGAAGGCCGCATGACGGTCTGCAACATGGCCATCGAGGCCGGCGCCCGCGCGGGGCTGATCGGCGTGGACGACACGACCGTCAACTACGTCAAGGGACGACCGTTCTCGCCGCAAGGCGTGGAATGGGACCAGGCCGTCGCCTACTGGCGCACGCTGCACTCCGATGCCGGCGCGCACTTCGACAAGATCATCGAGATCGACGCTGCGCAGATCCGCCCGCAGGTGACCTGGGGCACCTCGCCCGAGATGGTGCTGTCGGTTGAGGACCGCGTGCCCGATCCCGAGAAGGAAAAGGACGCCGTCAAGCGCGGTGCCATCGAGCGCGCGCTGACCTACATGGCCCTGGAACCCAACAAGGCCATCAGCGACATCCACGTCGACAAGGTCTTCATCGGCTCCTGTACCAACAGCCGCATCGAGGACATGCGCGAGGCCGCAGCCATCGTGCGCCGCGTGGGTGGCCGCGTGGCCAAGAACATCAAGCTGGCTCTGGTCGTGCCAGGCTCCGGCCTCGTCAAGGCGCAGGCCGAAGCCGAAGGACTGGACCAGGTCTTCAAGGGCGCCGGCTTCGAATGGCGCGAGCCGGGCTGCTCCATGTGCCTGGCCATGAACGCCGACCGGCTGGAGCCGGGCGAGCGCTGCGCGTCGACCAGCAACCGCAACTTCGAAGGCCGCCAGGGCGCCGGTGGCCGCACGCATTTGGTCAGTCCCGCAATGGCTGCTGCTGCGGCAATGACCGGCCATTTCGTTGACGTGCGCACACTGAGCTGATCATGGACAAGTTCACCCTCCACAAGGGCTTGGTCGCGCCCATGGACCGCGACAACGTCGACACCGACGCGATCATCCCCAAACAGTTCCTGAAGTCCATCAAGCGCAGCGGCTTCGGCCCCAACCTGTTCGACGAATGGCGTTACCTGGACCACGGCGAGCCCGGCCAGGACCCGGCCAGCCGCAAGCCCAACCCCGATTTCGTGCTGAACCAGCTGCGCTACCAGGGCGCCAGCGTGCTGATCGCGCGCAGCAACTTCGGCTGCGGCTCCAGCCGCGAGCACGCGCCGTGGGCGCTGCAGCAGTACGGCTTTCGCGCCATCCTGGCGCCGAGCTTCGCGGACATCTTCTTCAACAACTGCTTCAAGAACGGGCTGCTGCCCATCGTCATGCCGGAGTCGGCAATGAACCAGCTGTTCGACGAGGTCAAGGCGTTTCCCGGCTACCAACTCATCGTCGACCTGCCGCGTCAGGTCGTCGTGAAGCCTGATGGCGCCGAGATTTCGTTCGACATCGAGCCTTTCCGCAAGGAGTGCCTGATCGGCGGCCTCGATGAGATCGGCCTGACGCTGCAGCACACGGACAAGATCCGCGCCTACGAGGCGCAACGCATTGCCGCCAAACCCTGGCTGGCCAACCGAGTGATTTAGACCACCCCCTACGCGCTGCGCGCGCCCCCTCAAGGGGGCACTGCCAGTGGCCCGGCAAAGCCGGTTCCACGGCAGTCGCTGGGTAAGAGGTGGTTGTGGAGAGATTGAATGACAAAGAAGATTGCAGTCCTGCCGGGCGACGGCATCGGCCCGGAGATCATGGCCGAGGCCGTCAAGGTGCTGAAGGCGCTGGACCTGCCCTTGCAGCTCGACTGGGCGGACGTCGGCGGCAAGGCCTACGAGACCAGCGGCCACCCGCTGCCGCCGGCCACGCTGAAGCTGGCGCAGGAGGCCGACGCGGTGCTGTTCGGCGCCGTCGGCGACTGGAAGTACGACAAGCTGGAGCGTTCGCTGCGCCCCGAGCAGGCCATCCTGGGCCTGCGCAAGGCTTTGAATCTTTTCGCCAACTTCCGCCCGGCCATCTGCTACGAGCAGCTCACGCACGCTTCGTCGTTGAAGCCTGAGCTGGTGGCAGGCCTGGACATCCTGTTGATCCGCGAGCTGACCGGCGACATCTATTTCGGCCAGCCGCGTGGCCGCCGCACGGCCGTGGACGGCCACTTCCCCGGCGCCGACGAAGCCTTCGACACGATGCGCTACTCGCGCCCCGAGATCGAGCGCATCGCCCACGTCGCCTTCCAGGCGGCGCGCAAGCGTGGCAAGCGTCTGACCAGCGTCGACAAGGCCAATGTGCTGGAGACCTCGCAGTTCTGGAAGGACATCGTCATCGAGGTCCATGCCCAGTACCCCGACATCGAGCTGGACCACATGTACGTGGACAACGCCGCCATGCAGCTCGTCAAGGCGCCGAAGAAGTTCGACGTCGTCGTGACCGGCAACATGTTCGGCGACATCCTGTCCGACGAAGCCGCGATGCTGACCGGCTCCATCGGCATGCTGCCGTCCGCCTCGTTGGACGCCAACAACAAAGGCCTCTACGAACCCAGCCACGGCAGCGCGCCGGACATCGCGGGGAAGGGCATCGCCAATCCCCTGGCTACAATCCTGTCCGCTGCCATGATGCTCAAGTTCTCCCTCAACCAAGCCGACGCTGCCGCTCGTATCGAGCAGGCCGTGCAGTCCGTGCTGGCCCAGGGCTTGCGCACTGCCGACATCTGGTCCGAAGGCACCTCGAAGGTTTCCACCATCGAGATGGGCGACGCTGTCGTCAAAGCCATTACGACCACGAAAACCATCAAGAGCTAAAGCTCCGTCTCGTCTCGCCCCTCCAAACCCGGCGAACGAGCCGGGGCCCGAAGTGGATGGGGTTTGGTGAACGACAAAGGAATGATGATGACGACCTTGGTAGGCCTCGTAGGCTGGCGCGGCATGGTGGGCTCGGTGCTCATGGAGCGCATGACCGCTGAGCGCGATTTCGACCTGATCGAGCCGCTGTTCTTCTCGACCTCCAATGCCGGCGGCGCTGCCCCGGCCCAGGCGAAGAACGAGAAGACGCTGCAGAACGCTTTCGACCTCGAACAGCTCAAGCGCTGCGACATCATCATCACCGCCCAGGGCGGCGACTACACGTCCGAGGTCTATCCCAAGCTGCGTGCCGCGGGCTGGGCCGGCCATTGGATCGACGCCGCCTCCACGCTGCGCATGGCGGACGACGCCGTCATCATCCTGGACCCCGTCAACCGCCCAGTCATCGACCAGGCGCTGAGCAACGGCGGCAGGAACTGGATCGGCGGCAACTGCACCGTCAGCTGCATGCTGATGGGCGTGGGCGCGCTGTACAAGGCCGGCCTCGTCGAATGGATGTCCACGCAGACCTACCAGGCCGCTTCCGGCGGCGGCGCCCAGCACATGCGCGAACTGCTGACGCAGTACGGCGCGCTGAACGCCGCCGTGAAGCCGCTGCTGGACGATCCCAAGAGTGCCATCCTCGAGATCGACCGCCAGGTCATCGCCAAGCAGCGTTCGCTGAGCGTTGAAGAGACAGCCAACTTCGGCGTGCCACTGGGCGGCTCCCTGATCCCCTGGATCGACAAGGACCTAGGCAATGGCATGTCCAAGGAAGAGTGGAAGGGCATGGCCGAGACGAACAAGATCCTCGGTTCCGGCGCCATTCCCGTCGACGGTTTCTGCGTGCGCGTCGGCGCCATGCGCTGCCACAGCCAGGCGCTGACCTTCAAGCTGAAGAAGGACGTGCCGCTGGCGGACATCGAGGCCATGATCGCTGCCGACAACGCCTGGGTGAAGGTCGTGCCGAATACACGCGAGGCGACGATTCGTGACCTGACGCCCGTCGCCGTCACTGGCACCATGACGATTCCCGTCGGCCGCCTGCGCAAGCTGGCCATGGGCCCCGAGTACCTTGGCGCCTTCACCATCGGTGATCAACTGCTGTGGGGCGCGGCGGAGCCGCTGCGCCGCATGTTGCGCATCCTGCTCGAGCGTTAATTGCTTACGGTCTTTTACGGTTTGACCTAGGGTTCACCCGGGCGTCGATATTGGAACGAAGCGACACATCAGGTATCGCGTGAGCATTTCCGCGTATATGCTTGATGCCGTTGTGTTTTTGATTCGAAACTCGACGCAGGTCACACCGTGCAGACCAGGTTTGTGCAGCGAGTGCTGAAGATCGAGACAGGCGGGGCCTATTGCCCCGCCTTGTTGCTTTGGGGAATGCCTTGAAAGACCACATTCGCGACGCATTCGAGGGAGTTCGACCCATGGGCTTTGCTCGCCATCATCTCGCCCTCGCTGCTGCACTGCTCCTTGCCGGTGGCGGGGCGCAGGCGCTGGGCCTGGGCAAGTTGAATGTGCAGTCCGCGCTTGGCGAGACCATGCGCGCCGAGATCGACGTCACCAGCCTGACGCCGGAGGAAGCGGCGACGCTGAAGGTGCGCGTCGCGCCAGCGGAGTCCTACCGCGCGACCGGCGTCGACTACAACCCGGTGCTGACCTCGGCCCAGGTGCTGATCACGCGCCGCGACGGCCGCACCGTGCTGCGCGTCAGCAGCGACCGCGCCGTGCAGGAGCCCTTCGTCGACGTCATCCTCGAGCTGACATGGTCGAGCGGCCGCCTGGTGCGCGAATACACGCTGCTGTTCGACCCGCCGAGCCTGCCCAAGCCCGCGCCCATCGTCACCGCACCGCCCGCTATCGCCGCGGCACCTGCGCCCGCCACGGCGGCGTCCAGCGAGGCCGTTCCGGCGCCGGCGCCGGCCGTGACAACGGCATTGCCGCGCAACGGCTCCGCGTCATCGGCTGCGCCCAGCCCCGCCCCTGTTGCCGCGGCACGCCCGCCGGCGCCGGCACCTGTGCGCCCGCCCGTCACGGCATCCTCCGAGTACACCGTGCGCCCGGGTGACTCGCTGTCCAAGGTCGCGTCGCGCACCCAGGTCAGCGGCATCTCGCTGGACCAGATGCTCGTCGGCCTGTTCCGCAACAACCCCGACGCCTTCATCGACGGCAACATGAACCTGCTGAAGTCAGGTGCCGTGCTGCAGGTGCCGTCCAGCGACACGTTGGCCAACGTGCCAGCAACGGAAGCGCGCCGCGTCATCATGGCGCAGAGCGCCGACTTCTCGGCCTATCGCCAGCGCCTGGCCTCCGCCGCGCCGACGCTGCAGAGCTCCGGCAGCGAGCGCCAGTCCAAGGGCCAGGTGCAGGCCGCGGTGGAAGACCGCAAGCCCGCCGCAGCGCCGACGCCCGACAAGCTCACGCTCAGCAAGGCCGGTGGCGCCGCCGCCAGCGCGGCCGAGACCAAGCTGTCCAAGGAGACCGAGAAAAAGGATGCGGCCGCCCGCGTCGCGGAGCTGACCCGCAACGTCGAGGAGCTGAAGAAGCTCTCCAGCGCTGCCAAGCCGGCCGCACCGGTGGCCTCGGCTGCGCCCGCACCGGTCGCCGTGACGCCGGCACTGCCCGCGCCCGTGGTGGCCACCGTCGAGGCCGCCTCCGCTGCGGCTTCCACTCCGGTGCCGTTGGCGGCGGCCAGCGCGGCGGCATCCAAGCCCATGGCGCGCGCCAGCGCGCCGCTCGCTCCGCCGCCCACACCCGAGCCGCCCGGCTTCATCGAGCAACTGCTCGACAGCCCCATCGTGCTGCCGCTCGTCGGCGTCCTCGTCGCCGTGCTCGGTGGCCTGGGTCTGTATCGCCTGCGTTCGCGCCGTCCGGTGAATGCGGCCGAGACCGGCTTCCACGAAAGCCGCCTGCAGCCCGATTCCTTCTTTGGCGGCACCGGTGGCCAACGCGTCGATACGCGTGACGCGCAGAACAGCGGCCAGTCGTCGATGAGCTATTCGCTCAGCCAGCTCGATGCCATCGGCGATGTCGACCCGGTCGCCGAGGCCGACGTCTACCTGGCCTACGGCCGCGACCTGCAGGCCGAGGAAATCCTCAAGGAAGCGCTGCGGGCCAACCCGACGCGCCTGGCCATCCGCCTGAAGCTGCTGGAGGTCTACGCCAAGCGCCGTGACACCAAGGGCTTCGAGCAGCTCGCCGTGCAGCTCTACGCCGAGACCAAGGGTTCGGGCGAGGACTGGGCCAAGGCCCAGGAACTGGGCCGTGGCATCGATCCGGACAACCCTCTGTACCAGCCCGGCGGCGCACCCGCCCACGTCGAGGACGGCCCCGAACTGCGCCCCGAGCCGATGAACGCGAGCACGCTGCCGCAAACGGCACTGCCCAGCGGTGTGAACACGGCTCATTTGGGGACCGACTCGATGGCTCGCAGCGGGCCGGACACCGGCCCCGTCAGCGGCTTCGACCTGGCGCTCGACCTGGACCTGGACGCCCCGGAGCCGGTGTCGCCCACGGCCATGGCGGCGACCCAGGCCATGCCCGCTTCGGTCGAGCAGGCGCCGATGACGATGGACTTCGACATCTCCGGCCGCGGCACGCGCGTGGCGCCGCCCGCACCGGACCTGAACTTCGACCTCAGCGGCCTCGGTGGCCTGCCGGTGACGGCCGTGCCCGCCACGCCGGCGTCGGCATCCATGGACCTGGACTTCGACCTCGGCGAGCCCACGCAACCGGGCGAGACCGAACCGGACCGGCTCGCCGAAGCCCTCGGCGCGCTGGGCGATGACGATGGCGACCCGCTGCTGCGCCAGCTCGAACTGGCCGACGAGTTCCGCCAGATCGGCGACACCGAAGGCGCCCGCGAGGTGCTGCAGGAGTTGATCCAGCGCGCCAGCGGTTCGCTGCGCGACCGGGCTCAGGCGATGCTGAACGATCTGCGCTGAAGCTCGCAGCCGCGATACTTCGACGCCCGGCCTGGCCGGGCGTTTTCGTTGGTGCATCGCGCGTGGACCGCGCAATGCACCAGGTGCTTTGTTGGGAACCGATGAGAGTTGCACTTGGTGTGAGCTACCGCGGCGGCGGCTACAACGGCTGGCAGAGTCAGCCCGGCGGCCGCACCGTTCAGGACGCGCTCGAAAAGGGCCTGTCGGCCTTCGCGGCCCAGCCCGTCCGCACGATCTGCGCCGGCCGCACCGATGCCGGCGTGCATGGCATCAACCAGGTCATTCACTTCGACACCGAAGTCGAGCGTGAGCTGTTTTCATGGGTGCGTGGCAGCAATCGCTACCTGCCGCCCGACATCGCCATCCAGTGGTGCCGCTTTCCCGGTGACACCTTCCATGCGCGCAACTCAGCGCGTGGCCGGCGCTATGCCTATCTGCTGCTGGAGTCCGCCGTGCGGCCGGCCATCGAGTCGGGTCAATGCGGCTGGGTCTTCCGTCCCCTCGACCAGGCCGCGCTCGAAGCCGCCGCCGAGCGCCTGATCGGCGAGCACGACTTCTCGTCCTTCCGCTCGTCGGAATGCCAGGCCGCGTCGCCAGTGAAGACGCTGCGCGAGATCCGCGTGCAGCGGCGCGGCGCCTATTGGCGCTTCGAATTCGAGGCCAGCGCCTTCCTGCACCACATGGTGCGCAACCTGATGGGCTGCCTGCTCGCGGTCGGTAATGGTACGCGCTCGGCGGACTGGGTGTCCGACGTGCTTGCCGCCCGTGATCGCAAGGTGGCGGCGCCCACCTTCGCCCCCGACGGCCTCTATTTCCTCGGCCCGACCTACGATGCCGAACTGGACATCCCGCGCGACGTCGCGGCACTGAACTGGCTCCCATGACTCGAATCAAGATCTGCGGCCTGACCCGCGAGGCCGACGTGGCCGAGGCGATTACCGCCGGCGCCGACGCGATCGGCTTCGTCTTCTACGCCAAGAGCCCGCGCGCCGTGACGCCGCAGCGGGCGAGGGCGCTGGCACGTGAGCTGCCGCCCTTCGTGACACCCGTAGGCCTGTTCGTCAACGCAAGCGATGCCGATCTGGCCGCGGCCTTCGACGCCGTACCCAACATGCTCGTGCAGTTCCACGGCGACGAGATGCCGCCAGACTGCGACCGCGTGCGCCGGCCCTATCTGCGCGCCGCGCGCATGGCGCCGGGAGTCGATTTGCTAGACTTCGCCGCTCTATTTCCCAACGCCCAAGCCATCCTGCTCGACGCCCACGTCGAGGGCTATGGCGGCGGCGGCAAGGTTTTCGATTGGTCACTCATTCCACCAAGCGTTCGCTCTCACCTCGTTTTGTCTGGTGGGTTGAATGCATCAAACGTGGGCGATGGAATCGCTCGGATACGGCCCTGGGCCGTTGACGTGAGTTCCGGCGTCGAGTCCGCCAAGGGCATCAAGGACGCCGGCCTGATTCACGAGTTCTGCCGCGCGGTACGCCGCGCCGATGCGGAACTCGTCCAACGCGAGACCTGACCATCATGTTGAACTACCAACAGCCCGACGCGACCGGGCATTTCGGCCCCGTGCAGGGCCTGAGCTACGGCGGCAGCTTCGTGTCCGAGACCCTGGTGCATGCCCTGGACCAGCTCAAGGACGCCTACGCCCATTACCGCAACGACGCCGACTTCATCGCGGAGTACCGGCGGGAACTCAAGCATTTCGTCGGGCGCCCGAGCCCGATCTATCACGCCGAACGGCTGAGCCGCGAACTGGGCGGCGCGCAGATCTATCTCAAGCGCGAGGACCTCAACCACACCGGCGCGCACAAGATCAACAACGTCATCGGCCAGGCGCTGCTGGCCAAGCGCATGGGCAAGCCGCGGGTCATCGCCGAGACTGGCGCGGGCCAGCACGGCGTGGCCACGGCCACGATCTGCGCCCGCTACGGCCTCGAATGCGTCGTCTACATGGGCAGCGAGGACGTCAAGCGCCAGTCGCCCAACGTTTACCGCATGAAACTGCTCGGCGCAACCGTCGTGCCGGTCGAGTCCGGCAGCAAGACGCTGAAGGACGCGCTCAACGAGGCCATGCGCGACTGGGTCACCAATGTCGAGAACACCTTCTACATCATCGGCACCGTGGCAGGCCCGCATCCCTACCCGATGATGGTGCGCGACTTCCAGCGCGTCATCGGCGAGGAGTGCCTGGTGCAGATGCCCGAACTCGCCGGCTGCCAGCCGGATGCCGTCATCGCCTGCGTGGGCGGTGGCTCCAACGCCATCGGCATCTTCCATCCCTACATCCCCCACGAGAGCGTGGCCCTGATTGGCGTCGAGGCCGAAGGGCAGGGCCTCGCCAGCGGCAAGCATGCGGCGACGCTGACCGCCGGCAGCCCGGGCGTGCTGCATGGCAACCGGACCTATCTGCTGCAGGACGAGGACGGCCAGATCATCGAGACGCACTCGATCTCGGCCGGCCTGGACTACCCCGGCGTCGGCCCCGAGCATGCCTACCTCAAGGACATCCGCCGCGCCGAATACGTCGGCATCACCGACGCCGAAGCGCTCGCGGCCTTCCACCGGCTGTGCCGCACCGAGGGCATCATCCCGGCGCTTGAATCCAGCCATGCCGTCGCGCATGCGATGAAACTGGCGCCGACGCTGCGGCCCGACCAGATCCTGCTGGTGAATCTGTCTGGCCGCGGCGACAAGGACATCGGCACCGTGGCCGACCTGTCCGGCGCCGCTTACTTCGACCGGCCCTCGCAAGCCGGCGAAAAGGTCAAGGGAGGTGCGCAATGAGCCGCATCGCCACCACCTTTGGCCAGCTCAAGGCCAGTGGCCGCAAAGCGTTGATTCCCTTCGTCACCGCCGGCGACCCGTATCCTGAATCCACCGTCGATCTGCTCGTCGCGATGGCCGAGGCCGGCGCTGACGTCATCGAACTGGGCGTGCCCTTTTCCGACCCGATGGCCGACGGCCCTGTCATCCAGCGCGCGGGTGAGCGGGCCTTGAAGCACGGCATCGGCCTGCGCAAGGTGCTGGGCTTCGTGCGCGAGTTCCGCACGCGCAATGCGACGACGCCGATGGTGCTGATGGGCTACGCCAACCCGGTCGAGCGCTACGGCCTGGACGCCTTCGTGGCCGATGCCAAGGACGCCGGCGTGGACGGCGTGCTGATCGTCGACTACCCGCCCGAGGAGTGCCAGGACTTCGCCGCCAAGCTGCGCGCAGCGGACGTGGACGCGATCTTCCTGCTCGCGCCCACGTCCACCGAGGCCCGCATGGCCCAGGTTGGCAAGCTCGCCAGCGGCTATGTCTACTACGTGTCGCTGAAGGGCGTGACCGGCGCCGGCCACCTGAACACCGCGGCCGTGGCCGAGGCCGTGCCGCGCATCCGTCGGCACGTCAGCGTACCGGTGGGTGTGGGCTTCGGCATTCGCGATGGGGCCACGGCACGGGCGGTTGCCGATGTTTCCGACGCGGTCGTCATCGGCTCCAAGCTCGTTGAATTGCTGGAGCGCGAGCCAGCCGATAATGTCGCCTTGACTGGTGCGGCTTTCATCCGAGAGATCCGCGCCGCACTCGACACAGCCCACAAGGACTGACACATGAGTTGGCTCGACAAACTCCTCCCGCCCAAGATTCAGCAAGGCGACCCCGCCGATCGCCGCACAGTCCCGGAAGGCCTGTGGATCAAGTGCCCGAGCTGCGAGACGGTGCTCTACAAGACCGACCTGGAGCAGAACATCAATGTCTGCCCCAAGTGCTCGCACCACCACCGCATCGGCGCGCGCGCACGCCTGGACGCCTTTCTCGACGGTGAAGGCCGCTACGAGATCGGCCAGGAGGTGCTGCCGGTCGACGCGCTGAAGTTCAAGGACAGCAAGAAGTACCCCGACCGCCTGAAGGAAGCGCTGGAAAACACCGGCGAGACCGACGCGCTGGTCGTCATCGGCGGCGCCGTGATGAGCGTGCCCGTCGTCGTGGCCTGCTTCGAGTTCGACTTCATGGGCGGCTCCATGGGCTCGGTCGTCGGCGAGCGCTTCGTGCGCGGCGTCGAGACGGCCATCGAGCAGAAGACACCCTTCATCTGCTTCACCGCCACCGGCGGCGCGCGGATGCAGGAAGGCCTGCTGAGCCTGATGCAGATGGCCAAGACCAACGCGTCGCTGACGCGCCTGGCCAAGGCCAAGTTGCCCTACATCAGCGTGCTGACCGACCCGACGATGGGTGGCGTGTCCGCCAGCTTCGCCTTCGTCGGTGACGTGGTGCTCGCCGAGCCCAAGGCGCTGATCGGCTTTGCCGGCCCGCGCGTCATCGAGAACACCGTGCGCGAGAAGCTGCCTGCCGGCTTCCAGCGCGCCGAATTCCTGATGGAGAAGGGCGCCGTCGACATGATCGTGGACCGCCGCCAGCTGCGCGAGACCATCGCCCGCCAGCTCGCCATGTTGCAGCGCCAGAGCGCGGACGCCGTCGCCTGACCGTCGCCCGCAACGTGCCAAGCCAGGCCCCGTGCCTGGCTTTTGTTTTTTTCTCAGCCATGACGCTCGACCATGAAGCTTGATGACTGGCTCGCCCACTGCGAGCGCCTGCACCCCAAGACCATCGACATGACGCTGGACCGCGCGTCCACCGTGCGCGAGCGGTTGGGGCTGGCCTTCGACTGCCCGACCATCGTCGTCGCCGGCACCAACGGCAAGGGCTCGACCTGCGCGATGCTGGAGTCGATCGCGCTGCAGGCGGGCTACCGCGTGGGTCTCTACATCAAGCCCCACCTCGTGCACTTCCAGTTCACGACGCTGGCCATCATGCGCCGCCTGCAGCACGAGCCGCTGGACCTCGTCATCCTCGAAGTCGGCCTGGGCGGCCGGCTGGATGCGGTCAACGTCATCGACGCCGATTGCGCCGTCATCACCAGCATCGACCTCGACCACACCGAGTTTCTCGGCAGCGATCGCGAGAGTGTCGGTCGCGAGAAGGCCGGCATCATGCGCGCCGGGCGCCCGGTCGTCGTCAGCGACCCGGTGCCGCCGGCCTCGCTGGCCGCACGCGCCGCGGAACTGGGCGCCGACCTGCGCCAGCTCGGCCGCGACTTCACCTTCAGCGGCGACCGCACGCAATGGCAATGGGCGGGGCGAGCCAAGCGCTTTTCCGGCATGGCGTATCCGGCGCTGCGCGGCGTGAACCAGCTGCTGAACGCCTCTGGCGTGCTCGCTGCCTTCGAGGCCCTGGCGGATCGCCTGCCCATCAGCGCCCAGGCCGTGCGCACCGGCCTCGCGCTTGTCGAGTTGCCCGGCCGCTTCCAGGTGCTGGCCGGCCAGCCCGCCGTCGTGCTGGACGTCGCCCACAACCCGCATGCCGTCGCCGCGCTGGCGCAGAACCTCGACCAGATGGGCTTCTTCCCGCACACGCATGCCGTTTTCGGCGCGATGGCCGACAAGGACCTGGCCGGCATCCTCGGGCGCATTGCGCCTCTGGTGGACGTCTGGCATTTCACCGATCTGCCCATCCCACGTGCCGCCACCGCCAACGAGCTTCAGGCGGCCTTCCTCGGTGCTGGCTTGAAGACGCCACCGGACCTGGCGACGCACACCCATGCCAATCCCCTTGAAGCCCTGCATGCCGCAGCGGCCGGGGCGACTGCGGCCGATAGAATCCTCGTCTTCGGTTCCTTCTACACCGTGGGTGGGGTGCTGCAGCAGGGCCTGCCCCGCGTGACTGCCGGCGCCGCCGAGTCCAAACCCTCCACCTTCCACTGAGTCAGCGACGCCGTCGATGGGCCTGTTTTCCTTCCTCAAGCGCGACGAGGCTGCCGCGGCGGCCCCCAAGAAATCGGCCCGCTCCGGCGCCAAGGCCGCGGCCGCCGACGACGTGCAGGTGCTGCGCATCCGCGCCCGGCGCCGCCTCATCGGCGCGGCCGTGCTGGTGGCGGCCGGTGTCGTCGGCTTCCCGTTGATCTTCGAGACCCAGCCGCGGCCGATTCCGGTCGACCTGCCCATCGAGATCCCGCGCAAGGAGACCGCGCCGCTGCTGGCCGTGCCGACGCGCGAGCCGCTGGCCCAGCCCACCGCGCCGGAGCCCACGCCCGAGCCCGCCGCGACCGTGGCCAGCACGCCGGCGCCGGTCGAGGCCAAGGTGGTCCAGAAGCCTGCGGAGAAGCTTGCTGAAAAGCCGGTCGAGAAGGCCGTCGACAAGCCACCCGTCAAGGTCGCCGAAAAGTCCGTTGAAAAGCCGGCCGACAAGCCCGCTGACAAAGCCAAGCCCCGTGGCAACGACGGCGCTCGCGCCCAGGCGTTGCTGGAAGGCAAGGAGGCGTCTGCCAATGCCGTGGCGGCCGGGCGCTTCATCGTGCAGGTGGGTGCCTTCGCCGAAAACAAGGCGGCGCAGGACGTGCGCCTCAAGGTCGAGAAGCTCGGCCTCAAGACCTATGCCCAGGCCGTGGACACGGCCGACGGCCATCGCGTGCGCGTGCGCCTCGGGCCGTTTGCCAGCCGCGACGAAGCCGAGCGGGCGGCCGCCAAGCTCAAGAGCGCCGGCCTGCCCGGCGCCATCCTGACGTTGTGAGCGGCGCAAATGGACATCGCACTGAGCTGGGTCGACCTCGCACTGGCGGCGGTGCTGCTGATCTCCGTCGGCATCGGCCTGTGGCGCGGCCTTGTCTTCGAGGTGATGTCGCTGGCGGGCTGGGTGGTGGCCTATTTCGCCGCATCGCCGCTCGCGCCGGTCGTGGAAGAGATGCTGCCCGCTTCGACTGTGAGCAAGTTCGGCCCCGCCGTGCTGCATGTCGTCACGCTGGCCATCGCCTTTTTCTTCGTGCTGATCGTCTGGAGCCTGGCCTCGCGTCTGGTCAAGGCGTTGATCCATGCCACGCCGTTGTCTGTGGTGGACCGCCTGGGCGGTGCCGGCTTCGGCGCGTTGCGCGGCGTCTTCATCGCCTTGCTGCTGGTGCTGGTCATCGGCGCCTCGCCGCTGGCCGAATCGTCCACTTGGCAGGCCTCGCGCGCTGCCCCGGTGCTGAGCGGCGTGCTGCGCGACGCCGCGCCGCTGCTGCCTGAACCCGTTGCCCGCTTTGTTTCCCGCTCGATGACCCCATCTGAGACGGAATCGCCTGAATAGACTGACCAAGGACCCTCGCCATGTGCGGCATCGTCGGCGCTCTCGCTGCCTCTCCCGTCAACCAGCTGCTCTATGACGCCTTGCTGCTGCTGCAGCACCGCGGCCAGGACGCCGCCGGCATCGTCACCATGCAGGGCCAGAAGTGCTTCATGCACAAGGCCCGCGGCATGGTGCGTGACGTCTTCCGCACCCGCAACATGCGCGCGCTGCCAGGCAGCATCGGCCTGGGCCAGGTGCGCTACCCGACGGCCGGCAATGCCTACAGCGAGGAAGAGGCCCAGCCCTTCTACGTGAACGCGCCGTTCGGCATCGTGCTGGTGCACAACGGCAACCTGACCAACGCCCTCGCGCTGAAGGACGAGCTCTTCGACATCGACCGCCGTCACATCAACACCGAGAGCGACACCGAGGTGCTGATCAACGTGCTGGCCCACGAGCTGGAGATGGCCGCGCGCGACCTGCCGTTGACACCGAAGGAGATTTTTGCCGCCGTGCGCGCCGTGCAGAAGCGCATCAAGGGCAGCTATGCCGTCATCGCGCTGATCGCCGGCCAGGGCCTGCTGGCCTTCCGCGACCCCTTCGGCATCCGCCCACTGTGCTTCGGCCGTTCGGCCAATGGCGAGTTCATGGTTGCCAGCGAGAGCGTGGCGTTGGAGGGCACCGGCCACCAGCTGGAGCGCGATGTGGCGCCCGGCGAGGCGCTGTTCATCGACATGACCGGCAAGCTGCACACCGAGCAGTGCAACGAGAAGCCGACGCTGAACCCCTGCATGTTCGAGTTCGTCTACCTGGCCCGCCCGGACTCGGTGATGGACGGCATCTCGGTCTACCAGGCGCGCCTGAACATGGGCGAGACGCTGGCCCAGCGCGTCATTTCCACGATGCCGCCGAATGAGATCGACGTGGTGATCCCGATCCCCGAAAGCAGCCGCCCGTCGGCCATGCAGCTGGCCCACCGCATCGGCAAGCCCTACCGCGAAGGCTTCGTGAAGAACCGCTACGTCGGCCGCACCTTCATCATGCCGGGGCAGGGCGCGCGCAAGAAGAGCGTGCGCCAGAAGCTCAACGCCATCGGCGTGGAGTTCAAGGACCGCAACGTGCTGCTGGTGGACGACTCCATCGTGCGCGGCACGACGTCCAAGGAGATCGTGCAGATGGCCCGCGAGGCCGGTGCGCGCAAGGTCTACCTCGCCTCCGCCGCGCCGCCGGTGCGTTATCCCAACGTCTACGGCATCGACATGCCGACGGCCGAGGAGCTGATCGCGCACAACCGCTCCATCGAGGAGATCCGCGAGTACATCGGCGCCGATGCGCTGATCTACCAGGACGTGGACGCGATGAAGCGTGTCGTCGCCGCGCTGCGCCCGGGCCTCGCCGGCTTCGAGGCCAGCTGCTTCGACGGCCACTACGTGACCGGCGACGTCAGCCTGGCCGACTTCGCCGCGATGCGCGAGCAGCGTGCATCGCAGAGCGGCGACGAAGAGGAGGCCGATGCCCGTGGCCGCCTGGCCTTGCAGGGCGATAGCGAGGGTTGATGTCATGAGCGAAGAAGCCCGTCGCATCGCCCGCGCCACGCTGCCTGAGGGCCTGCGCCCCGAGACACTGGCCGTGCGCACTGCGCTGGCACCCAGCCAGCATGGCGAGAACTCCGAGGCGCTGTTCCTGACCAGCGCTTATGTGCAGCCCGACGCCGAGACCTCGGCGCAGCGCTTCGCGAACTCCGAGGACTTCACCTACTCGCGCACCAGCAATCCCACCGTGCGCAGCCTGGAGGCCCGCCTGGCGGCAATGGAGGGCACCGAGGCGGCCATCGCCACGTCCACTGGCATGAGCGCCATCCTGCTGCTCGGCATGGGCGTGCTGAAGGCTGGCGACCACGTCATCTGCTCGCGCTCGGTGTTCGGCTCGACGATCAACCTCTTCGCCAAGGAGTTCGCCAAGTTCGGTGTCGAGACGACGTTCGTCTCGCAGACCGACCTGGCCGACTGGCGCGCGGCCATCAAGCCGACGACCAAGCTCTTCTTCGCCGAGACGCCGACCAATCCACTGACCGAGGTCTGCGATATCCGCGCGCTGGCCGACCTGGCGCACGACGCTGGCGCCGTCCTCGCCGTCGACAACACCTACTCGACGCCGGCGCTGCAACGCCCGACCGAGATGGGCGCGGACATCGTCATGCACTCGGCCACCAAGTACATGGACGGCCAGGGCCGCGTGATGGCCGGTGCGCTGTGCGGGTCTAGCAAGTGGATCCGCGACGTGTTCGGCCCCATCCTGCGCACCGTCGGCATGACGCTGGCGCCCTTCAACGCCTGGGTCGTGTTGAAGGGGCTGGAGACGCTGTCGCTGCGCATGAAGGCGCAGAGCGAACAGGCGCTGGCCGTCGCGCTGTGGCTGCAGGCCCAGCCCGAGATCGACCAGGTCTATTACCCCTCGCTCGCCTCCCACCCCCAGCACGATCTCGCCATGCGCCAGCAGAGCGGGCAGGGCGGTGCGGTGCTGTCCTTCGACCTGCGTGCCGACACGCCGGAAGCCGCCCGCGCCGCTGCCTTCCACGTCATCGACAGTACCCGCGTGCTGTCCATCGCCACCAACCTCGGCGATACGAAATCCATCATCACCCATCCCGCCACGACCTCGCACGGCCGCCTCACCGAGGTGCAGCGCCAGGCCGCCGGCATCGGCCAGGGCCTGATCCGCCTGTCCGTGGGCCTCGAGCATGTCGATGACATCACCGACGACCTGCTGCGTGGCCTCTCCACCTTGACCACCCGATGAGTTCCTTCGACAAGATCCGTACGCGCATCGCGCCGTCGCCAACCGGTTTCCTGCACCTGGGCACGGCCCGCACCGCGCTGTACTCCTGGGCTTACGCCCGCCACCATGGCGGCGAGTTCGTGCTGCGCATCGAGGACACCGACGTCGCCCGCTCCACGCAGGACTCGGTCGACCAGATCATTGCCGCGATGAACTGGCTGGGCCTGAACTACGACGAGGGCCCGATCTACCAGATGCAGCGCCTGGACCGCTACACGGCCGTCATCGGGCAGCTGATCGCCGCCGGCAAGGCCTACCGCTGCTACGCCACGCCCGAGGAACTCGACGCCATGCGCGAAGCCCAGCGCGCCCGTGGCGAGAAGACGCTGTACGACCGCCGCTGGCGCCCTGAGCCCGGCAAGACGCTGCCGACGCCGCCCGAAGGCGTGAAGCCGGTGGTCCGCTTCGCCAATCCGGTCGACGGCGATGTCACCTGGCACGATCTCGTGAAGGGTGACATCACGATCAACAACCGCGAGATCGACGACCTCATCATCGCCCGCACCGACGGCGTGCCGACCTACAACTTCGCCGTCGTCGTCGACGACTGGGACATGCGCATCAGCCACGTCTTCCGCGGCGACGAACACGTCAACAACACGCCCTGGCAGATCAACATCTTCAACGCGCTGGGCGCGCCATTGCCGTCCTTCGGCCATTTGCCCATCATCCTGGGCGACGACGGCCTGAAGCTCTCCAAGCGCCGCGGCGCCGTCAGCGTGATGGACTATGCCGCTAATGGCTATCTGCCCGAGGCAATGCTGAACTACCTGGCCCGCCTGGGCTGGAGCCATGGTGACGACGAACTGTTCTCGGCCGAGCAGATGGTGAGTTGGTTCGACGGCGCCCACCTGTCCAAGAGCCCCGCGCAGTGGGATCCGGCCAAGTTGGACTGGGTCAATGGCCACTACGTGAAGCAGATCGACGAAGGGCGACTTGCCGGACTTGTCGTCGGGCAACTGGCGGCCAAGGGCATTGCCGTGACGACGGAAGAGGTGCTGCCCAAGGTGGGTTTGTTCAAGGATCGCTGCGCCACGGCGGCGGTGCTGGCCGATTGGATTGCGATGTATTTCGCGCCTGTGGCTCCAAGCACCGAGGATCTGTCGGCCCATGTCACGGAAGCGGTGCGCCCGGCGTTGTCCGCGCTGGCCGAGCGTCTTTCCGCGCTGACGGAATGGACCAAGGCGAGCATCCAGCAAGCCTTGAAGGAGACGCTCACTGCGACCGGACTGAAGATGCCGCAACTCGCGGTGCCGGTGCGCGTCGTGGTGTGCGGACGAACCCAGACGCCGTCGCTGGATGCCGTGCTTGAGCAGTTCGATCAGAAAAAAGTCCTCGAGCGCTTGCATTCGGTCTGAATTTCGTCATATACTCTTGGTCTCGCTTGAACAGCGCGATTGATACGAAGTCAAAGCGGCGCAAGCCGCAAAAGATAGAGTTGAAAATCACGGGGGTATAGCTCAGCTGGGAGAGCGCTTGCATGGCATGCAAGAGGTCAGCGGTTCGATCCCGCTTACCTCCACCATTTAAATCAGGTGATTTATTTGGCGGCGCGCAGTTCAAGTCGCGAAGGTTTAGTCCCCTTCGTCTAGAGGCCTAGGACACCACCCTTTCACGGTGATTACAGGGGTTCGAATCCCCTAGGGGACGCCAAGTTTGATGAGCTTGGGTGTCGTTGCAAGACGATGCCGAATTCATCCCACGCGGAGTGGTAGTTCAGTTGGTTAGAATACCGGCCTGTCACGCCGGGGGTCGCGGGTTCGAGCCCCGTCCACTCCGCCAAGGATTCGATCGGGTTCGTCCGATAAGCAAACGGCCAATTCGTTGGCCGTTTGTTTTTTGAGTTTGATTTGTGAGTTTGTCCCCTTCGTCTAGAGGCCTAGGACACCACCCTTTCACGGTGATTACAGGGGTTCGAATCCCCTAGGGGACGCCACTTTTGGCAATCCCGTCGCAAGACGGACAAGTTTGATGCGGCTTGCGAATATCGAGAGATACTCGGAATCTCATCCCACACGGAGTGGTAGTTCAGTTGGTTAGAATACCGGCCTGTCACGCCGGGGGTCGCGGGTTCGAGCCCCGTCCACTCCGCCAGAAATAGCAATGCGCCGAAACCCTCGCGGGTTCGGCGCATTTTTGTTGATGGGCTGAGTTTGAGTATTCAGGAAACGCCGCGGACAGGAGCGGGCGCCGTGCCGGCGTCGTCATTGCCGCCATTGCCATGAGCCTGGGGTCCTGCTGCGGCCGGGCGCGGCTCGGGCGGAGTCGTGCGCGGCGCCTCGCTGGGGCTGCGCTTGCCGCTGACGACGAGCCTGGCCAACTTGACGACCTCACTGGCCTCGGCCGGCAAGCCGCCAGCCACGAGACCCAGCGCCAAACCGAGGCCCATCCATCCCTTAAGTCGCAACATCTCTGGCTCCTGCCTCGCAAGCGGCGAGGCACGCTTTGCAGTGTTCAGCAAGCGGGTCGGTCAAACCAGCGTCGAGCGACGAATTGCGCTTTCCGGGGGCTGAATTGCAGTTGGCGGCGTGCGGCCTTGCCGCCAAAAAGCAAAACGGGCCCCAGGGGCCCGATCGTGCTTTGGCGGAGAGGGCGGGATTCGAACCCGCGGTGGGTATTAGCCCACACACGCTTTCCAGGCGTGCGACTTAAACCGCTCATCCACCTCTCCTGCAAGCCTGCCATCATAACCCATGGCCGAGCTCACGCCGACAAAGCGACGCCACGACGTTGGCGCTGCCAAGGCAGGGCGTCACGCCAGCCAAGGCGATGGACGATGTTGTTCAGGTAGAGCATGCGCCGGGACCGGGCAAGGGCGTGGCCCTGGCCGTCAATCAGCGCGACATTGCAAAGGATGTTCATCGGGTCAAACAGCGCAACGACGTCCGGATGGATTTCCGTCCACTCCCAGGCGATCTGAATGGGCTCCTCGTGGCTCCCCGTCGCCCAGACCTCCTGTCCTGAACGCAGGCCAGAGCGTGCATCGTCCACTCTCACGCTGCTGCCGACTTGGCGCAGAGCGTGAGTCACCATTTCAAACTCGTTTACAGTCTTAACGACCGTTTCGCAGGCCATCAGTTGCCAAGCTGCCATCTGCATTCGGGTCTCCCGTCATTTGGATGCTCAGCAGTGTGCGGTCGGCGCCGCCGCGCTGCGCCTACCAACCCTAGTAGCGCCCGGCGATCTGATGAACCTGCAGCGGTACGAACAAGTCAGTCATGCGCAAGATCTCACGTCCTTTCGACAAGGCCTGATCGACTTCGCGAATGATCTGGACTTCGGGCTTGTCGTCGGCGTGCTCGCCATTGAGCATCGCGGCCCGGGTTCAAGGCCTGAATACATCTCGGTGGGGAACACGCCTCAAGGGTTCATCGAAGCCTCCAAGGATCCGGAGAATGCCAGGCGCGATCCCGTGCATCAGCGTCTGATGCGTCAATCGACGCCGTTGATCTATGACCAGGACTTCTACGTCAATGCCGATGCCGGAGATCTTTGGGAGATCCACGCCCCATTCGGTTACCGCACGGGCATAGCCGTGGGCGTGCACATGCCGGGATATCGACGCCTGCTGCTGGGCGTGGACCGCGAGAAGTCGCTGCCCAAGGACCCCGTCAAGCTCAATCGCATGATTGCCGATCTGCAACTGCTTGCGGTGCACGCGCAGGATGCCGCAGAGCGCCTGCTTGTCTCCACCCGCGACGTGGCAGCCAAACCCAAACTGCAGCCCCGCCAGCTCGAGATCCTGAAGCTGACGATGGAGGGCAAGAGTGCCTGGGTGGTGGGCAGCCTGCTGGGGATCAGCGAGAACACGGTCAATTACCACGTGAAGCAACTGTTCAAGCAACTGGACGTGTCGACCAAGCATGCGGCCGTACTGAAGGCCATGGAGTTGGGCCTGCTCTGAACCCGACCCCTACCAGGGTTGGTAGTTTGCTGATATCCCATCGTCCGACACACTGCGTTCCATCTTGTTTCGGCCTAACGGCTAGATGGAGCGAATCATGTGGAAGTACTTTGCTGAGCTGATGGGTTTTCCGTACACGGGCGGCTGACCGCTCGAAGGGAACTCAAAGGGGAAAGGCGAGACTTCTATCGCTTTCGTTCGGCGCCCCCCGGACGTCTTGCGCCCGCGACTGCCCTTCTCCAGGGCCCTCGCGGGCTTTTTTGCTTTTGGCTTCAGCTCCTGGCGCCGCCCTTGAGCAAGCCCATGGCCGTGCCGATCAGGCCGGCGACCTCGGTCATGTTGCCCGGCACGATCATCGTGTTGTTCTTTTGCGCAAGCTGGGCGTAGGCCTCGACGGCTTTCTCGGCGACCTTGAGCTGCACAGCCTGGTCGCCGCCCGGTTGCTGGATGGCGGCGGCGATCTTGCGGATGGCGTCCGACGTCGCATCGGCCACCGCCGTGATCGCGGCCGCCTCGCCTTGCGCCTTGTTGATCTCGGCCTGCTTCTCGCCCTCTGATCGCGCGATCGCCGCTTCGCGTGCGCCCGTGGCGATGTTGATCTGCTCCTGGCGCCGACCTTCGGATGCCGCGATCAGCGCGCGCTTCTCGCGCTCGGCCGTGATCTGCGCCTGCATGGAATGCAGGATGGCTGGCGGCGGAGTCAGGTCCTTGATCTCGTAGCGCAGCACCTTGACGCCCCAGTTCAGCGCGGCCTCGTCCAGCGCCTCGACGACCGAGCTGTTGATGACCGCACGTTCCTCGAAGGTGCGATCCAGTTCCATGCGGCCGATGACGGAACGCAGCGTCGTCTGTGCGAGCTGTGTGATCGCAATGACGTAGTTGCTCGCGCCGTAACTGGCGCGCATCGGGTCGGTGACCTGGAAGTAGAGGATGCCGTCGACCGTCAGCTGCGTGTTGTCCCTGGTGATGCAGACCTGGCTGGGCACGTCGAGCGGAATTTCCTTGAGCGAATGCTTATAGGCCAGACGGTCGACAAAAGGCACCAGGAAGTTGAGACCCGGCGTCAGCGTCCCGTGGTACTTGCCAAGGCGCTCCACCACCCAGGCGTGCTGCTGCGGGACCACCTTGATCGAGCGCACCACGAAGATGGCCGCAATGACAAGGATGACGAGTGCAATTTGGAATCCCATGAAAGCCTCTCAGGCGGCGTCGTTGATGTGAAGGCTCATCGATCCAGCAGCAGGCAACTGCCCTCGATGGCGCGAATCACGTGCCGGCCGCCCTGGGCCGGCGCGTTGCCGATGAAGCGCGCCTGCCAGGCCGCGCCGCGGTAGTGCACATGGGCCAGCCCCTCCGCCGACCAGGCATCAACGTGAACGCTCTGGCCGATGTCGAGATTGACGTCGGGGTTGCTCGCCGCCGGTTCGGCCGCCGGCATGCGGCTGCGCCTCAGATGCCAGATCGCGACCGCAGCGCCGCCCACGACGGCTGCGGTCAGTACTTGGCCGGTCTGGGCCATGCCCAAATGCGCAGCCAAGGCACCAGCCACGCTGCCCAGCGCCAGCATCAGTAGATAGAAGGTGCCACTGGCCAGTTCGGCGGCAACCAGGATGCCCGCCACGATCCACCACGTGGTCGCTGAATTCCAATCCATCTCGCCTCCCGAGGTCTGCGATGGCAGGTCAGTGTAGGCCCCGCAGCAACGACCCGCTGACACGTTGCGGCCCTACACTTCGCCGCTTCGTTTTTTGATGCCCGCCCGCTGGAGGCCGAGATGATCCGTTTTCACTTTCCCATCGTCATCATCGACGAGGACTACCGCTCGGAGAACACCTCGGGCCTGGGCATCCGCGCGCTGGCCGAGGCCATCCAGAAGGAGGGCATGGAGGTCCTGGGCGTGACGAGCTACGGCGACCTGTCGCAGTTCGCCCAGCAGCAAAGCCGCGCCTCAGCCTTCATCCTGTCCATCGACGACGAGGAGTTCACCGCCGGCCCCGAGATGGATCCTGTCGTGCTGAACCTGCGCAAGTTCATCGAGGAGATCCGCTTTCGCAACCCGGACATTCCGATCTATGTCTACGGCGAGACGCGCACCAGCCAGCATCTGCCCAATGACGTGCTGCGTGAACTGCACGGCTTCATTCACATGTTCGAGGACACACCGGAGTTCGTGGCCCGCCACATCATCCGTGAGGCCAAGAGCTACCTCGATGGCCTGGCACCGCCTTTCTTCAAGGCCTTGATGGACTACGCCCAGGACGGTTCCTACTCCTGGCATTGCCCCGGCCATTCCGGCGGCGTGGCCTTCCTGAAGAGTCCCGTCGGCCAGATGTTCCACCAGTTCTTCGGCGAGAACATGCTGCGCGCTGACGTCTGCAATGCCGTCGAGGAACTCGGCCAGTTGCTGGACCACACCGGCCCCGTTGCGGCCAGCGAGAAGAACGCTGCGCGCATCTTCAATGCGGACCATTGCTTCTTCGTCACCAACGGCACGTCCACGTCCAACAAGATGGTGTGGCACCACACCGTGGCGCCGGGCGACGTGGTCGTCATCGACCGCAACTGCCACAAAAGCAACCTGCACGCCATCATCATGTGCGGCGCCATCCCCGTCTTCATGACGCCGACGCGCAATCACTACGGCATCATCGGCCCCATCCCCGAGAGTGAGTTCAGCCCCGAGGCCATCCGCGCCAAGATCGCGGCCAACCCGCTGCTCTCGCACATCGATCCTGAGACCGTTCGGCCGGCCATCGTCACACTGACGCAGAGCACCTACGACGGCGTGCTCTACAACACCGAGACCATCAAGAAGAAGCTCGACGGCTACATCCCGACGCTGCACTTCGACGAGGCCTGGTTGCCCCACGCGGCCTTCCATGATTTCTACGGCCAGTTCCATGCGATGGGCAAGAACCGCCCGCGCCCGAAGGAGGCCATGGTCTACGCGACCCAGTCCACGCACAAGCTGCTGGCTGGCATCTCGCAAGCCTCGCAGGTGCTGGTGCAGGATTCGCAGAGCGTCAAGCTCGACAAGCACCTCTTCAACGAGGCCTATCTGATGCACACCAGCACCAGCCCGCAGTACTCGATCATCGCGAGCTGCGACGTGGCCGCCGCAATGATGGAGCCACCCGGCGGCACGGCCCTCGTCGAAGAAAGCATCAAGGAGTCCCTCGACTTCCGCCGCGCGATGCGCAAGGTCGAAAAGGACTACGGCGACGACTGGTGGTTCAAGGTCTGGGGGCCGGACTTCCTGCGCGCCGAGGAGGGCAGCGAGCCCGTGTCGGCCGACTGGATGCTGCATGCCGACGAGGACTGGCATGGCTTCGGCGGGCTGGCCGAAGGCTTCAACATGCTGGACCCGATCAAGTCCACCATCATCACGCCCGGGCTGGACATGGATGGGCGCTTCGACGCGACCGGCATCCCGGCCTCGGTGGTCACCAAGTTCCTCGTGGAGCATGGCGTGGTGGTCGAGAAGACGGGGCTGTACTCCTTCTTCATCATGTTCACCATCGGCATCACGAAGGGCCGCTGGAACACGCTGCTGACCGCCTTGCAGCAGTTCAAGGACGACTACGACAAGAACGCGCCGCTGTGGCGCATCCTGCCGGAGTTCTGCGCCAAGTTCCCCAAGTACGAGCGCATGGGTCTGCGCAACCTCTGCCAGAGCATCCACCAGGCCTATGCCGAGGGCGACATTGCGCGCCTGACGACGGACATGTATCTGTCCAATCTGCAGCCGCTGATGACGCCGACGGACGCCTACGCCCACATCGCGCAGCGCAAGACTGAACGCGTCGGCATCGACGACCTGGAAGGCCGCATCACGACGTCGCTGCTGACGCCTTACCCGCCTGGCATCCCGCTGCTGATCCCCGGTGAAGGCTTCAACAAGAAGATCGTCGACTACCTGAAGTTCACGCGCAGCTTCAACGCCAAGTTCCCGGGCTTTGCGACCGACGTGCACGGCCTCGTGCACGAGATCGACGAAGAGACCGGCCGCGGTCACTACTACGTGGACTGTGTGAAGGCCTGAGGCACCGCTAGCCTGGGTTCGAGCGCCTGGGCCTGGCGACGCAGGCCTGCAACTGCCGCTCGATGACCCAGACCTGAGTTGTCGTGCTCGTAGCTCGACGCAACTGCTGCAGTAATGCCAGCGCGGGCGACGGCCTGCGACATCGGCGGCCGGGCGCGCTGGCTGGCCGATTCGGCCAATGTCACCAACCGTTGAATTGCCGGATCCCATGAATTGGGGTGTCGGCACAAATGACAGTTCGTGAAACCCCTGCGACGGACGGGCGCCCGCGGAACTGACGCCATTCCGAAAAAAATCAGCCAGATCAGTCGTTTGCGGAACATAGGGGGACGTCGTGGCATGGGCTATGCGCTGCATCGCTCATCCCTAACCGCAAAGGAGAATTTCGTGAACCACACCCCCAAGAAATTCGTGGCTGTCGCGGCTCTGATGCTGGCCTCGGCTGCGCATGCCGTGCCGGTGTCCTTGACCAAACTCACCGGCCTCACCGGCGGCACGCTGGCCGGCACGGCGGTCTACAAGGCCGACCTTTCTGCCATCGGGCTGGCAAGCATCCTGTCCATCGGCATCCGCGACAACAGCAGCGGCCTGGGCGGCGCCGTGGGCCAGTTCTCTGGCTTCGATCTGGATGCCATCAAGCTGTCCACGACCGATTGCGCGGACGCCGCCTGCGCCAAGGGTGCGGCAGGCCTGTCCTTGTTCGATTTCGTCTCCCACGTGCTGTTCACGCCGGGCACGCAGCGCGTGCCGGTTGATGCCAAGCTCTTCGGCACCGATGCCTCAGGCAGCGCCGTCGACAATGCGGTAGCAACGCTGGACCAGTTCGATGGTGAATCGACCACCGGTCCCACCGTCTTCGGCTTCCTCAGCCTGGGTGATGACGGCGCGATCGACTTCGACCTGACCGCCGCCGCATCGACGACGGGGCTGTTCCTCTACATCGGCGAGGTGGGCGACAACGGCGAGGTGGCCGCCAGCGACGTCATCGTGCGCGAAGGCCACGTGCTGCCCGAGCCGGGTGGGCTGGCGCTGTTCGGCCTCGCCGCGGCCGGCCTGGCCTGGGTGCGCCGCCGGCGCTGAAACCGGGAGTCCGTCAGGACTCCATGGCCATCGCGGTGTGGCTGAAGCCGCCGTCCACGTAAGTGATTTCGGCGCTGATGCCGGCCGCGAGGTCTGACAGCAGGAAGGCCGCCGTGTTGCCGACGTCGTCGATGGTCACGTTGCGGCGGATCGGTGCCTGGGCCGCGAACTGGCCCAGCAACTTGCCGAAGTCCTTGATGCCCGAGGCCGCCAGCGTCTTGATCGGGCCGGCCGAGATGCCATTGACCCGAACGCCCTTGGAACCGAGAGCCTGAGCGAGGTAGCGCACGCTGGCTTCCAGGCTGGCCTTGGCCAGACCCATGGTGTTGTAGTTGGGTACGACGCGCAATGCACCCAGGTAGCTCAACGTCAGCAGCGCAGCGCCTGTGCGCAGCCGCGGCGCGGCCAGCTTGGCCATGGCCGGGAAGCTATAGGCCGAGATGTCGTGGGCGATGCGGAAGTTCTCGCGCGTCATGCCTTCGAGAAAATCTCCGGCGATGGCCTCGCGCGGTGCGTAGCCGATGGAATGGACGAAGCCATCGAACTCGGACCAGACCTCGCCGAGCTGGTTGAAGAGGGCTTCCATCTGCTCGTCGCTGGTTACGTCGCAGTCGTAGACCAGGTTGGAGCCAAACTCCGCAGCAAATTCGCTGATGCGCTCCTTGAAGCGCTCGCCCTGGTAGCTGAAAGCCAGCTCGGCGCCTTCGCGGTGGCAGGCGCGGGCGATGCCGTAGGCGATGGAGCGGTTGGACAGCACGCCCGTGATCAGCAGGCGCTTGCCGGCGAGAAAGCCCATTCTTGTCTCCTGTGAGGTCTTAAACAGCCTCAGATTCTGGCACGCGCAGCAGCCGGCAGCTTGCCGGCACGGGACTTGCACAGTACAATCCGACTTTCACCAAAAACGAGGCCCGTCCTCGCGAGCCCCGGACGACATCCCCCGGAGTTGGCTTTGGTGAATGAGTTGGGCGGATTCATCCAGCCCATTTTTTTTGGTTTTTCGATTTTCTCTAGACCCGAAGCCTATCCCCGCATGAGTTGGCAAACCACCGTGGAAACGACCGTGACCGGACTCGGTTACGAACTCGTGGACTGCGAACGCAGTGCCAGTGGTGGAACGTTGCGCGTGACGATCGACAAGCTGGCCCCTGAAGCGGATGCCGGCGAATTGATCAACGTGGACGACTGCGAAAAGGTGACGCGCCAGCTGCAGTATGTGCTGGAGGTCGAGGGTTTGGAATATTCCCGGCTCGAGGTGTCCTCGCCGGGGCTGGACAGGCCGCTGAAGAATGCCGCGCATTACGCGCGATTCGTCGGTCAGGAAATTGACATCACGCTTCGCCTACCTTTCCAGGGGCGCAAGAAATACCGCGGCGTCGTCAGCGCCCAGCCCGGCGTCGAGAGCGACCAGGCCTGGCGCTTGGTGTTCGATGACGGCGAGGCCGAGCAGGCGCTCGACTTCACGCTCGACGAAGTGCGGGAGGCACGCCTCGTGCCGGTGATCAGTTTCAAGGGGCGCGGCGGTGAGCCGGCGCCGGACCGCAAGCCTGGCCAGCGGGGCGTCATCAAGCCCAAGAAGGCAATAGCGAAGAAACAAGAGGGCGCGCCCGAGGCGGCGCCCGGCCAAGACAAGGTTGACGGAGGTCTCAAGCAATGAACCGCGAAATGTTGATGCTGGTGGACGCGATCTCGCGCGAGAAGAGCGTGGAGCGTGATGTCGTGTTCGGCGCGGTGGAAGCCGCTCTGGCATCAGCCACCAAGAAGATTTACGGCGCTGAGGCCGATATCCGCGTCAGCGTGGATCGCGAGTCGGGCGAGTACGAAACCTTCCGTCGCTGGCATGTCGTGCCCAACGAGGCCGGCCTGCAGAACGCCGACGCCGAAATCCTGCTGTTCGAAGCCCAGGAGCAGATCGCCGACATCGAGGTGGACGACCACATCGAGGAGCCGGTCGAGTCCCTGCCCATCGGCCGGATCGGCGCCCAGGCCGCCAAGCAGGTCATCCTGCAGAAGATCCGCGACGCCGAGCGTGAGCAACTGCTGAACGACTTCATGTCGCGCGGCGAGCGCATCTTCGTCGGCACGGTCAAGCGCCTGGACAAGGGCGACATCATTGTCGAAAGCGGCCGCGTCGAAGGGCGCCTGAAGCGCAGCGAGATGATCTCGAAAGAGAACCTGCGCACCGGTGACCGCGTGCGCGCCGTCATCCTCGGCGTGGACCCGACGCAGCGCGGCCCGCAGATCATGCTGTCGCGCTCGTCGCCTGAGTTCATGAAGGAACTCTTCGCGCAGGAAGTGCCCGAGATCGAGCAAGGCCTGCTGGAGATCAAGAGTTGCGCCCGCGACAGCGGCTCGCGCGCCAAGATCGCCGTCGTCAGCCATGACCGCCGCGTCGACCCCATCGGCACCTGCGTCGGCGTGCGCGGTTCGCGCGTCAACGGCGTGACGACCGAGCTGGCCGGCGAGCGCGTGGACATCGTGCTGTGGAGTGAAGACCCGGCGCAGTTCGTCATCGGCGCGCTGGCTCCGGCCAATGTGCAGAGCATCGTCGTTGATGAAGAGCGCCACGCGATGGACGTCGTCGTCGACGAGGAAAACCTCGCCATCGCGATCGGTCGTGGCGGCCAGAACGTGCGCCTGGCGTCCGAACTGACAGGCTGGCGCATCAACATCATGTCGGCCGAGGAATCGGCCGCCAAGCACGAGCAGGAAAGCGAATCGGTGCGCAAGCTCTTCGTCGACAAGCTCGACGTGGACGCGGAAGTCGCCGACATCCTGATCGCCGAGGGCTTCACCAGCCTTGAAGAAGTGGCCTATGTCCCGATGCAGGAAATGCTCGAGATCGAGGCCTTTGACGAGGACACGGTCAACGAACTGCGCACCCGAGCCAAGGATGCGCTGCTGACCATGGAAATCGCCCGCGAAGAGAAGGTCGAGGAGGTCTCTCAGGACCTGCGCGACCTCGAAGGCATCACGCCTGAACTGCTGAGCAAGCTGGCCGAAGGCGGCATCAACACCCGCGACGACCTGGCCGATCTGGCCGTGGACGAATTGGTCGACCTGTCCGGCCTGGATGAAGCGGCAGCGCGCACGCTGATCATGAAAGCCCGCGAACATTGGTTCAAAGATTGATTGATCAACAACACACGCCGCGCCGCACCGAAAGCAATTTGAAGGATCCCCACATGGCCGTGACTACCGTCGCCCAATTTGCCGCCGAGCTGAGCAAGCCGGCGGGCACGCTGCTGGAGCAGCTGCAAGCCGCGGGCGTCAAGAAGTCTTCCGTCGACGACTCGCTGAGCGAGAACGACAAGGAACGCCTGCTCGACCACCTGCGCTCGTCGCATGGCACTGCCGCGACCGACCGCAAGAAGATCACCCTCGTCAAGAAGTCCACGACCGAGATCAAGCAGGCCGACGCCAGTGGCAAGGCCCGCACCATCCAGGTCGAAGTGCGCAAGAAGCGCACCTTCGTCAAGCGTGACGATGCCGGCGACGAAACCGGCGCTGGCCAGGACGACGCCGAGCTGGTGCGCCGCGAGGAAGAAGCCCAGGCCCAGGCCACCGCGCTGCGCGCCCAGGAAGAGGAACTTGCCGCCAAGGTGAAGGCCCGCGAGGAAGCCGAGCGCGCCGCGCGCGAAGCTGCCGAGGCGCGCCGCGCCGAGGAGCAGGCCGCTGCCGAAGCTGCCGCTGCCAAGGCCGCCGCCGAAGCCGCGGCCGCCAAGGCCGCCAAGGTCGAGGTCACGCCTGCCGAGCAGGCCGAGGCCCGCCAGCGCAACGCCGCCGCCGCCGCCGCCGAAGCCGCCGCCATCAACAAGGCCGCGGCCAAGCGCGGCGCCAAGACCGCTCCGGCACCGGAGCCCGAAGTGGTGGCTCCGCCGCCGCCGGCACCCGCTCCCGAGGTTGTCGCCCCGCCGCCGCCCGCGCCCGTCGAGGCTGCCAAGCCGGCGCTGCGCGTCGTCAAGGCCGTGGATGCCGCTGCCGAAGAGAAGCAGAAGCAGGACGACCTGGCCCGCCGCCGCAAGGCTGCCGAGGACGAGGCCGCCAAGATCCGCGCGATGATGAACGCGCCCAAGAAGGTGCTGGTCGCGGCCAAGAAGGAAGAACCCAAGCCGGCCGAGACCGCCGCGGGCATCAAGGGCACCATCCACAAGAAGGCCGGCGCTCCGGGCGCCGCGCCGGCTGCCCCGGGCAGCGCCGCTGCCAAGCCGGGCGACAAGAAGTCGGTCAAGTCCGAGAAGCTGTCGTCCAGCTGGGCCGATGACGCCGCCAAGAAGCGCGGCCTCAAGACCATCGGCTCCGGCCCTGCCGGCGCCAACCGCCCGGGTGGCGGCGGCAACTGGCGCGCTCCGGCGCGTGGTGGTGCCGGCGGCCGCCGTGGCGGCAACGACCGTGGTGGCAATGGCCAGTCCAACTTCCAGGCTCCTGCCGAAATGCAGATCCAGGAAGTGCACGTCCCCGAGACCATCTCGGTCGCGGACCTGGCACACAAGATGTCGGTCAAGGCCGCCGAGGTCATCAAGCAACTGATGAAGCTGGGCCAGATGGTCACGATCAACCAGCAGCTGGACCAAGAGACGGCCATGATCCTGGTCGAGGAAATGGGCCACAAGGCCTTCCCGGCCAAGCTGGACGATCCGGACGCCTTCCTCGAAGAAGAGGGCACCACCGAGCAGCAGCACGAATCGCTGTCGCGCGCGCCGGTGGTCACCGTCATGGGCCACGTCGACCACGGCAAGACCTCGCTGCTGGACTACATCCGCCGTGCCCGAGTGGCGGCGGGCGAAGCCGGCGGCATCACGCAGCACATCGGCGCCTATCACGTCGACACGCCGCGCGGCATGATCACCTTCCTGGACACCCCGGGTCACGCGGCCTTCACGGCCATGCGGGCTCGCGGCGCCAAGGCAACGGACATCGTCATCCTGGTCTGTGCGGCCGATGACGGCGTCATGCCGCAGACCAAGGAAGCCATCCACCATGCCAAGGCGGCAGGCGTGCCCATCGTGGTCGCGATGACCAAGATCGACAAGCCGGACGCCAACGTCGAGCGCGTCAAGAGCGAGCTCGTGGCCGAGCAGGTCGTGCCGGAAGAATTCGGTGGCGAGTCGCCTTTCATCGGCGTGTCGTCCAAGACGGGCCAGGGCATCGACGAACTGCTGGAGCAGGTGTTGCTGCAGGCCGAAGTGCTGGAACTGAAGGCGCCGGTCGAGTCCATGGCCAAGGGCCTGGTCATCGAAGCCAAGCTGGACAAGGGCCGGGGCCCGGTCGCGACGGTGCTGGTGCAGAGCGGCACGCTCAAGCGCGGCGACGTCGTGCTGGCCGGCTCCACCTTCGGCCGCGTGCGCGCCATGCTGGACGAAGACGGCAAGGCGACCAACGAGGCCGGCCCGTCCATCCCGGTTGAGATCCAGGGCCTGACCGAAGTGCCGCAAGCCGGTGACGAGTTCATGGTGCTGGGCGACGAGCGCCGTGCCCGCGAGGTTGCGACCTTCCGTCAAGGCAAGTACCGCGACGTCAAGCTGGCCAAGCAGCAGGCCGCCAAGCTGGAGAACATGTTCAGCGAGATGGGTGCCGGCGACGTGCAGACGCTGCCGCTCATCATCAAGTCCGACGTGCAGGGTTCGCAGGAAGCGCTGGCCGCCTCGCTGCTCAAGCTCAGCAACGCCGAGGTCAAGGTGCAGATCGTCCACGCGGCGGTCGGTGGCATCAGCGAGAGCGACGTCAACCTCGCCATCGCGTCCAAGGCCGTCATCATCGGCTTCAACGTGCGGGCCGACGCCGGTGCGCGCAAGCTGGCCGAGGGCAATGCCGTCGATCTGCGTTACTACAGCATCATTTACGACGCTGTGGACGACGTGACGAAGGCGATGTCCGGCATGCTGGCGCCCGAGCAGCGCGAAGAAGCGCTGGGCACGGCCGAGATCCGCGTCGTGTTCGTCGCCTCCAAGATCGGCACGGTGGCTGGCTCCATGGTCACCAGCGGCCTGGTGCGCCGTGGTGCGCGCTTCCGGTTGCTGCGCGACAACACCGTCGTCTACACGGGTGAGGTCGACTCGGTGCGCCGCGAGAAGGACGACGTGCGCGAGGTCAAGGAAGGCTTCGAGTGCGGTATCAAGCTCAAGAACTACAGCGACATCAAGGAAGGCGATCAGCTGGAGTTCTTCGAAATCAAGGAAGTGGCTCGCACGCTCTGAACTTCAGCCCCGAGGGTTAACCCCGCCCCTCGGGGCGGGGTTTGTTCTTTGTTGGCTGTTCTTGCGTGAACCGCGCCAACAGCCAGATCAGGAAACCTGCCATGAGACACAAACGCGCCATCCCCAACCGAGCTTTCCGCGTCGCCGACCAGATCCAGCGCGATCTGTCGGAGCTGATCCGCGAGCTCAAGGATCCGCGCATCGGCATGGCCACGATCAATGCGATCGAGGTCACGCCGGACTATGCGCACGCGAAGGTGTTTTTCTCGGTGCTGATCGGCGATGCCGCGGAGACGCAAGAGGCGTTGAACGAGGCCGCCGGTTTCCTGCGCAACGGCCTCTTCAAGCGGCTGCAGATCCACACGGTGCCGACGCTGCACTTCCAGTTCGACCGCACCATCGAGCGTGCCGCCGAAATGAGTGCGCTGATCAACAAGGCCAACGCGACGCGCGCGCTGGAAGACGATGAACCCAACGACTGAACTGCAGCGCCCGCCCCGCGTTCGGGTTCAGCGCCGCGCCGTGCACGGCGTGTTGTTGCTCGACAAGCCGCTGGGCTTGTCGAGCAACGACGCGTTGCAGAAGGCCAAGTGGCTGCTGCGCGCCGAGAAGGCCGGCCACACCGGCACGCTGGACCCGCTGGCCACCGGCCTGCTGCCGCTGTGCTTCGGCGCGGCCACCAAGTTCAGCCAGCTCAGCCTGGACGCCGACAAGCGCTACCTGGCGACGCTGGCACTGGGCATTCGCACGACCACCGGCGACGCCGAGGGCGAGGTGCTGGAACGACACGACGCCGAGCACATCACGCCCGGTGGCGCGTCGCTGGCCGCGCTGCGCCGCACGGGTTCTGGCAACCTGACGCTGGATGGCAGCATCACGCTCAGTGGCCTCGAAGCCCTGCCTGAAGAACAGCGCGCCACGCTGCTGACCTCGCCCGACCGCCTGCTGGCCGACGCGCCCGAACTGCGCCTGCCCGCCAGCGAGGCGGCGCGTTTCCTGTCCGGGCTGCGCCGCCGCGTCGATGCGCCGGACGCCGAGCGCGTGCGCGTCTACGGCCCCG
>JAEKLF010000229.1 GCA_019509985.1 Burkholderiales bacterium
GGCCAGGCGCTGGGCCGGGTAGGCCGGATCGAGTGGCACATAGGCGGCACCGGCCTTGAGCGTGGCCAGCAGGGCAACCACCATCTCGGTGCTGCGCGGCAGGCAGATCGCCACACGCGTGTCCGGCCCCACGCCCAGGCTGCGCAGGTGATGCGCGAGCTGGTTGGCGCGGGCGTTGAGTTCGGCGTAGCTCAGGCACTCCTGTTCGAAGACCAGCGCGGTGGCCTCGGGGCGCAGGCGGGCCTGCTGCTCGAAGAGTTGGTGGATGCACAGCTCAGTGTCGAAGGCCGCCTCGGTGGCGTTGAAGGCCAGCAGCCGGGCGTGCTCGGTGTCGGGCAGCAGCGGCAGCCGCAGCATGCAGGCCGAGTCGTCCTCGACCATGGCCTGCAGCAGGGTCTGCCACATCTGGCCCCAGCGCTGGAGCGTGTCCTGATCGAACAGGGCTTGGGCGTACACCACGCTGCAATGCAGCTGGTCACCGAGTTGGGCGACCGACCACCACAGATCGGTCTGCGCGGATCGGGTCGGCGGCGCGATCGGCTCGAGCTGCAGATCGCCCAGCGACAACTCGCCGGCGGGCTGGTTCTGCATCACGAATACGACTTGGCACAGCGGGGCATGCGCGGTGCTGCGCGGCGGGTTCAGCGCCTCGATGAGCTGCTCGAAAGGCAGGTCCTGGTGGTCCTGAGCGGCCAGCGCGATGGAGCGCACCTGGGCCAGCAGCTGAGCGACGCTCGGGCGAGCCGACAAGTCGATGCGCAGCGCCTGGGTGTTGACGAAGAAGCCGATCAGCGGCTCCAGTTCGGCGCGATGGCGGTTGGCGGTGGGCGAGCCGATGACCACCTCGGACTGTCCGGCCAGGCGCGCCAGCAGCGTGGCCCAGGCGGCCAGCAGCGTCATGAACAGCGTGCAGCCGTGGCGCTGGGAAAGCGACTTGAGCTGGGCGCTGAGCGCGGGCGAGAGAGCGAAGTCCAGCGAGGCGCCGGCATAGTCCTGCACGGCAGGACGAGGCCGGTCGGTGGGCAGCTCCAGCAGGGCCGGAGCGCCGAGCAGGTGGGAGCGCCAGAACGCGAGCTGGCGCTGCAGCAGCTCGCCGGAGATCCAGCGGTGCTGCCAGGCGGCGAAGTCGGCGTACTGGATGGGCAGGGCCGGCAGCGGGTCGGGCAAACCGGCGCTGAAGGCGGCGTACAGCGAACTGAACTCATTGACCAGCACCCCCATGGACCAGCCGTCGCTGACGATGTGGTGCATGCTCAGCAGCAGGATGTGGTCCTGCGGGGCGAGCTTGAGCAGCACGGCGCGGACCAGCGGAGCCTGGGACAGGTCGAAGGGCACCGAGGCCTCTTCGGCGGCCAAGCGCCTGGCCTGGTCCTCGGGGTCGGACAACGCAGACAGGTCCAGCACCCGCAGCGGCAAGCCGATGTCGGGCGCGGCGAACTCCTGCACCGCCGAGCCCTCGACGGCGACGAAGCGTGTGCGCAGCGCCTCGTGACGCGCGACGATGCGGTCCAGCGCCCGGCGCAACGCCGACTCGTCCAGAGCGCCGAGCAGGCGCACACCGCCAGGCATCAGGTAAGCGGCACTGGCACGCGCATCAAGCTGGGCCAGGAACCACAAGCGCTGCTGCGCAAAAGACAAGGGCAGCGGCAGATCGCGCGCAACCGGCACGATGGCCGGCAGCGTGCTGGCCGAAGCGTGGGCCACGGCGAGGGCGAAGTCGGCCAGACGTGGGTGAGCGAAGAGATCGGCCAACGCCACCTCCAGCCCGAGCGAGGAGCGCAGCCGCGAGCCCAGCTGCACGGCCAGCAGCGAATGCCCGCCGAGGGCGAAGAAGTCGTCATGGCGGCCGACCTGGGTTAGGCCCAGCAGCTCGCTCCAGACGGCGGCCAGCGTGCGCTCGATCTCGCCTTGGGGCGGTTCGTACTCGCGTACCCCGAAGGCTGATACCTCGGGCGCGGGCAGGGCCAGGCGGTCAAGCTTGCCATTGGGGGTGAGCGGCAGGGCATCGAGCTGCACATAGGCGGGCGGCACCATGTACTCGGGCAGCAGCGCCTTCAGGTGCTCGGCCAGTTCGGTGCTCGTGAGACGCACGGGCTCGAATCGGGGGCCGATGCGCGGCCGATCGTCATCGCCGAAAACGCGCTGGTAAAACGGCGTGTGTTTGTACACCGGCTTGTAGTGATACAGGTGGTGGTCGAAGTCCACCACCTGGCCGTTCCCGCGGACCAGGCGGCCCTGCACCCGGTAGTCCGGGTTCAGGCCGTTGTCGCACAGCGTGCCGGCGACCATGAACTCCACCACGTCGCCACGCGACACGGCAACGCCGGGGTCGAACGCGGGGCAGTACACCGGCAACCAGCAGTACTCGTGATCCAGGATATCGATCACCTCGTCGTGCGCGGTGTGCAGGTTCAGCCAGACCAGGAAGCCATCGATGCGCGAATCGCGCGTGATCTGCAGCCGCTCGTGCCGCACGAACTCGTTCTGAGTGGGGGCGCGGTGGTCCAGGTCCTCGAACACACCCACGTCGGAGATCAGGTGGGCGCGGTTCACGCCGCGCAGGCACAGCCGGAAGTCGAAGCGATAGCCGCGCTGCTCGAAGATGCGGTCGATGTACTGAGCGCTGGTCTCGGTGAAGCGTGGGTCCTGCAGGAACGTGTCCGGCAGGTTTACCGCCGCGATGCGCGTGCGGGTTCGCTCGGGGATCATCACGGCGTGCGGCTTCATCAGCCGGCGCACGCTGTTGAGCAGCACGCTCGCACCTTCGCAGCCGCCGATCGGGCCCACGATCTCGGACACGCAAACGTCCACCAGCTCGGGCAGTTCCACACGCGTCGCATCGCCGTGGATCAGCACGATGCGGTCCTGCAGCCCCAGCGACTCGAGGCAGGCGCGCGCCTTCAGGTAGGACGCCTCCAGCAGCTCGATCGCGTAGACCTTGCGCGCACCCTCCTCGACACATAGCCGCGCCAGGATCGCGTCCTTGCCGGTACCCACGTCCAGCACCACCTTGCCCTTGACCGCGCGGCGCATCGCGACGCGGTAGCTGTCGTTGCGGCGTTGGTCGTGCGTCATCGCGTGGTACAGCAGGTCGTCGTAGACGAAGAACTCCGCCACCGATGGCCAGAGCTCGATGGCCTCGCTGCGCGGGGGCACCACGTAGGCCGCCAGTCGCCGATCGCCGGGCCGGTCCTCGCGGGCGAGGACGACGGCCTCCTGCACCTTGGGGTGCTGCAGCAGCCGGGCCTCGATCTCGCCAAGTTCGATGCGAAAGCCCCGGATCTTGACCTGGTGGTCGTTGCGGCCGAGGAAGTCGATGGTTCCCTCGCCGTTGTGGTCGATGCGCCAGCGCGCGAGGTCGGCGGTGCGGTACATCCGCGAGCCGGGTTCGGCGGCGAACGGATCGGGCACGAAACGCTCGGCCGTGAGGTCGGGGCGGTTGAGGTAGCCGCGCGCGACGCCGGCGCCGCCGATGTAGATCTCGCCGGCCACGCCCACGGGCACCGGCTGCCCCATCGTGTCGAGCAGGTACAGGCCCACATTGGCCATCGGCCGGCCGATGGGCGGCGTGCCTGACAGAAGCTCGCACGCCTGCATGCTCGCGCACACCGTGGCCTCGGTCGGACCGTAGGCGTTGAGCAGACGCCGCCCCGGCGCCCAGCGCCGCACCAGCGCTTCGGAGGCCGCCTCGCCAGCCATGGCGAGCGTTTGCAACTCGGGCAACACCGCGTCATCGGACAGCGCGGCCAGCACGGCAGGCGGCAAGGTGACGTGCGTGATGCGCCCGTCGCGCAGCCCTTGCAACAGTGCCGCACCGGCCAGCACGCCAGGCGCGGGCAGGCACAGCGCGGCGCCGCTGCACAGCGCCATCAATACTTCGGAGATGCAGGCGTCGAAGCTGAACGAGGCGAACTGCAGCACGCGACTGTCGGGCTGGACGCCGAAGGCTCGGATCTGGGCTTCAGCGAGGTTGCACAAGCCGCGATGCGCGACCATCACTCCCTTGGGCAGCCCGGTGGAGCCAGAGGTGTAGATGACATAGGCCAGGTGAGCCGGGGTGAGGCCAGGCACAGCCGGGTCGTGCTTGGGGCAGTGCAGCCAGGCAGGCTCGGGAGCATCCAGCCACAACACCGGCAGACCTGTTTGTTTGGGCAGGGCCTGAGCACAGTCCGAACGCGAGAGCAGCACCGCAGCGCGGCAGTCTTGGAGCATGAAGGCCAGGCGCTGAGCCGGGTAGGCGGGATCCAGCGGCACATACGCGGCGCCAGCCTTGAGGGTGGCCAGCAAGGCGACCACCATCTCGGTGCTGCGCGGCAGGCAGATCGCCACACGCGAGTCCGGCCCCACGCCCAGGGTGAGCAGGTGATGCGCGAGCTGATTGGCACGTGCGTTGAGTTCGGCGTAGCTCAGGCACTCCTGCTCGAAGACCAGCGCGGTGGCCTCGGGGTGCATGCGCACCTGCTGCTCGAAGAGCTGGTGGATGCAGAGTTCGGTGTCGAAGGCGGCTTCGGTGGCGTTGAAGGCCAGCAGCTGGGCCTGCTCGGTCTCGGGCAGCAGCGGCAGGCGCAACACGCAGGCCGAGTCGTCTGCCACCATGGCCTGCAGCAGCGTCTGCCACATTTGGCCCCAGCGCTGCAGCGTGTCCTGATCGAACAGGGCGCGGGCGTACACCACGCTGCAATGCAGCTGCTCACCGAGCTGGGCGACGGACCACCACAGATCGACCTGAGCGGATGGGGTCGACGGCGCGATCGGCTCGAGCTGCAGATCGGGCAGCGACAACTCGCCGGCGGGCTGGTTCTGCATCACGAATACGACCTGGCACAGCGGGGCATGGGCGGTCGTGCGCGGCGGGTTCAGCGCCTCGATCAGCTGCTCGAATGGCAGATCCTGGTGGTCCTGAGCGGCCAAGGCGGTAGAACGCACCTGGGCCAGCAGCTGAGCCACGCTCGGGCGAGCCGACAAGTCGACGCGCAGCGCCTGGATGTTGACGCAGAGGCCGATCAGCGGCTCGAGTTCGGCGCGATGGCGGTTGGCGGTGGGCGAACCGATGACCACCTCGGACTGGCTGGCCAGGCGCGCCAGCAGCGTGGCCCAGGCGGCCAGCAGCGTCATGAACAGCGTGCAGCCGTGGCGCTGGGCCAGTGACTTGAGCTGCGCGCTGAGCGCGGGCGAGAGGGCGAAGTCCAGCGAGGCGCCGGCATAGTCCTGCACGGCAGGACGAGGCCGGTCGGTAGGCAGTTCCAGCAGGCTCGGGGCGCCCTGCAGGTGAGCACGCCAGAACGCGAGCTGGCGCTGCAGCAGCTCGCCGGAGATCCAGCGGTGCTGCCAGGCGGCGAAGTCGGCGTACTGGATGGGCAGGGCCGGCAGCGGGTCGGGCAGGCCGGTGCTGAAGGCGGCGTACAGCGAACTGAACTCATTGACCAGCACGCCCATGGACCAGCCGTCGCTGACGATGTGGTGCATGGTGAGCAGCAGGATGTGATCCTGCGCGGCCAGCTTGAGCAGCACGGCGCGGATCAACGGAGCCTGGGCCAGGTCGAAGGGGGCAGAGGCCTCCTCGGCGGCCAGGGCCTGAGCCTCGGCCTCGGGGTCTGGCAGCGCAGACAGGTCCACCACCCGCAGAGGCAGGCCCAGCTCCGGTGGCGCGAACTCCTGCACGGCCGAGCCCTCGACGGCCACGAAGCGGGTACGCAGCGCCTCGTGGCGCGCGACGATGCGGTCCAGCGCCTGGCGCAGCGCCGACTCGTCCAAAGCGCCGACCAGCCGCACACCGCCGGGCATGAGGTAAGCGGCGCTGGCGCGCGCATCGAGCTGGGCCAGGAACCACAGCCGCTGCTGGGCGAAGGACAGCGGCAGTGGCAGATCGCGCGCGACGGGCACGATGGCCGGCAGCGTGCTGGCCGAGGCGTGGGCCAAGGCCATGGCGAGGTCGGCCAGGCGAGAGTGAGCGAACAGATCAGCCAGCGCCACCTCCAG
>JAEKLF010000190.1 GCA_019509985.1 Burkholderiales bacterium
AGCAGCGTGCGGACCTTCCCATGGCGCCTGCGGCCGCGCCGGAACTGGTGGAGGCATTGCGCGCTGCGGGCGCGGCCGTCTACCCGTTGGTGATCCTCACTGACGGCAGCTTGCAGCAGGACGTTCGTTCGCTCGTGCCCGAGCATCCACCGGCCGGCAAGTCGGAAAGGGATCGTCCGTGAGCGATCAGGTCATCGACCAGCGCCTGCGGCCTGCTGTCGAGGGCTACAGCGCCGCCGTGGCTGCGCTGTGCGCGCTGGTGGCCGTCATCGCGCCGTGGGCGCTGATGCTGCCTCCGATGCTGGGAGCAGTCACGGGCGCAATGGCGCTGGGTTTCGCGGTCTACCGTGGCCGGCAGGCCTGGGACGTGATCCGCTACCGCTACGGGCTGAACAACTACAAGCTCACGCGGATCGCGCCGCACAAGATTCCGTCCACCAGGGACACGATTTACCTGGGCCACGGCTTCAGCTGGGGGCAGCAGCACACGCAGCGCAAGATGGATGCGGCCACGCGCGAGGCCGCGCCCTTCCTCAAGGGGCCGTGGCGCCTCACGCCACTGATGGCGTCCGCCCGCCGCTTCGAGGCGTGGGCGGACCAACTGATCGGTGCGCAGGGTCCGCACAAGCTCACGCGATCTGCTGCGGCCGCGGTGCTGGCGGCTCGCCTCACGGCGACCACCGCCGCCTGGAACCCGGTGGCGCCCCGCGTGGACCTGGGCGGCACGCCTGTGCTGCATGGCGTGGAGCCCGACGAGGTGCCGGTGTTGCTGCGACAGAACCAGCGCAACGGCCACATGATCGTGCTCGGCACCACGCGCGTGGGCAAGACCCGGCTGCTGGAGTTGCTCGCCACACAGGACATTCACTCCGGCCGCGTCGCGATCATCATCGATCCCAAGGGGGACGCGGATCTGATGATGCGGGTGTACGCCGAAGCGGCGCGCTCCGGGCGGCTCGATCAACTCTACCTGTTTCACCTCGGCTACCCGGACATCTCGGCGCGCTACAACGGCATCGGCTCGTTCTCGCGCATCACCGAAGTGGCGGGACGTGCCACGAACGCCCTGCCATCGTCGGGCAACTCGGCCGCGTTCAAGGAGTTCAGCTGGCGCTTCACGAACCTCGTGGCACAGGCACAGGTCGCACTCGGCCGTGTGCCGACCTATGAGCTGATCCTGCGCGACATCACGAACATCGAACCGCTGTTCGTCCAGTACGCCCAGCTCGTGTTCAAGCGTGAGCAGGATGCCGGGCGGCTGCGTGACTGGCAGACGCGCCTGGACCAACTGGAAGACCTCGCGCAGGCCAAGAAGGTGCCGGTGCCACGTTCGCTGCAAGACCGCCAGCCGACGCTGGTGGCCACCTATTTGCTGGTCAAGGAGTTGAAGCTCCCGGATGCCGTCATCGACGGTCTCGCCACAGCAGTGTCCTACGAGAAGAGTTTCTTCGAGAAGATCATCGCGAGCCTGGGCCCATTCCTGGAGAAGCTGACCACGGGCGCGGTGGGCAAGCTCATCAGCCCGGACTATTTCAATCCGGACGACAAGCGGCCGATCTTCGACTGGATGACGGTGATCCGCCAGGGCGGCATCGTCTATGCCGGGCTGGACGCCCTCTCGGACTCGGTCATCGCGAGCGCCGTCGGCAACTCGATGCTGGCCGACCTCGTGTCGGTGGGCGGCAAGCTCTACAAGGAAGGGCTGGACCCTCACAACACCGACGGCAAGATCA
>JAEKLF010000046.1 GCA_019509985.1 Burkholderiales bacterium
GCGCGCGGCATCCTGGACGGCCACATCGTGCTCAGCCGCGAGTTGGCCGAGGCCGGCCACTACCCGGCCATCGACATCGAGCGCTCCGTTTCCCGGGTGATGACCAGTGTTGCACCCCAAAACCAGGTCGATTCCGCGCGTCGGTTTCGCCAACTTCTGGCGAAATACAACAAGGCCCGCGACCTGATCCAGCTCGGCGCCTATGCCCCGGGCAGCGACCTCGAGCTGGACTTGGCCGTACGCCTGCATGCCGACATGACGCGGCTGCTGCAGCAGGACATGCACAGCCCGGCACTTCTTCACGCCAGCGTCAGCCAATTGCAGGCCGTGGTCCAAGGCGCCTAAACCTGGGGTTGGGCCCGCCGATATCGACTAAGCACCGGGCCACCGGCCAGGTGCCGCGCTGGAGTTTTGAATGAGTGCAACTGCGACCGACACCCTGAGCCTGCTGCTGGAACGCGCCGAAGGCGAGCGCGACGCCGCCGCCCAGGCCATGCATGCCGCCAGCGCCCAGGCCCAGGCCGCGCGCAACCAGCACGGCGAGCTGACCGGCTACCGCCAGGACTACCAGCAGCGCTGGACGCAAAGCTTCGCCCAGGCCACGACGATGGACATCGTCGGCTGCTACCAGAGCTTCGGCCGCCGGCTGGACCAGGCCGTCGACACGCAGGGCCATGTCGCCAACCATGCCGACCAGCGCCAGGTGCGCGCCCGCGACGCGCTGCGCCAGGCCGAGCTGCGCGTGGCCGCGCTGCGCCAGCTGATCGCCCGGCGCCAGGCCGAAATCGCCAAGGTCGCCCAGCGCCGCGAACAGCGCGCCACCGACGAGTACGCCGCCCGCGCCCATCTGCGCCGTACCGCTCACGCTTGAGATGACGATGCTCAGCAGCACCCAGACCCTTGCCCCCAAGCCGACCGCGCTGCCGCCGGCCGCTCCGCCTGCCCAGGCCAACGGTGCCAATCCCGCCGCCGGCCCCAGCTTCGCGCAGTTCATGACCGGGCAGGCCGGCGTGCCGACGCCGCCAACGCAGAACGCCACGCCGCCGGACCGGCCAAAGAGCATCGACGACGCCGCACCGGCACAGCCGGCGACCGCCACGCCGGCGCGCCGCGCCGCGCCGTCCCCGGCCAAGCCAGCCGGCCAGGCCCGCGCATCGGACAGCACCGCCAAGAGCGACCCCAAGGCCGGCACCCAGGCCGACGCCGCGGGCGCGACCGACGCCAAGACCGCCTCTGCGTCCGCCAAGGACGAGGACGAAACACCCGACTCGCCGGAGCTGAAGGAGTTCACGCAGCTCCTCAGCATGGCCACGTCGGCGGCACCTGCGGCCCCCGTGGACACCACCGCTGCGATGACCGACGCCCTGCGCGCCGCATCCCACGGCAAGGCCGCCGCCGCGGCTGACGATGACGCCCGTACTGCCGCTGGCGGCAACCGGGCCGATGCCGCCGACGGCACCCAGGCACCGCGCGCCAAGGCCGCCGAGCTGCAGGCCGACAAGCCGGCCGCGCGCGCGGCCAGCAGCGAGCTGCTGAAGACCGCTGCGGCCGACAGCCAGAACAACTCCGCCGGCGCGCATGCGGCGCCCGACGCCGCGCCGCCGAGCTTTGCCGCCGTGCTGGCCCAGGCGCTGCCGTCAGTGCCGATTTCAGGCGACAACGGGCCGGCCGCGACTTATGCCTCGCTGCAGGCACCGCTGCACAGCCAGGCCTTCGCGCCTGAGCTGGGCGCCCGCGTCAGCCTGCTGGCGGTGGACGGCGTGCAGCAGGCCGAGCTGCAGCTCAATCCGGCCGACATGGGCCCGGTGGCCGTGCAGATCGTCGTCGACGGCAACCAAGCCCAGGTCTCCTTCCATGCGGCCCAGGCCGAGACGCGCCAGGCGCTGGAGCAGAGCCTGCCCGACCTGGCCGCCGCGCTGCAGGGGCAGGGTCTGACGCTGTCGGGCGGCGGTGTCTTCCAGCAAGCCCCGCGCGACTCCGGTTCCGGGCGCGAAACACAGGCCAGCGACGGCAACGGCCGCGGCTCCCGCGCCGATGCCGGTGGCCGTGTCGACGGCACTGCCAGCACCACGGCAGGTCCGGTGCGGCGCAGTGTCGGGCTGCTCGACACCTTCGCCTGAGACTGAAGCGGAAATAGGCACGCCTGGCTCCGGCTAATCCAGGCTTGCCCGGCCAGGCCCGGGTCAATAATCGGGCGCAGAAGTGCCCATGGTGTGCAGTGGGCGTGACGTTCAAGGAGTTCTCATGGCGACTGCGCCGGCTGCCGTAGAGGCCGCGCCCAAGGGCGGCGGCAGCAAGAAGCTGATCATCATCCTGGCAGCCGTGCTCGTGCTCGTGCTCGTCGGTGGTGGTGCGGCCTTCATGCTGCTGAAGAAGAAGGCGCCCGTCGAGGACAGCGAGGACGGCGCCGAGACCAGCGAGGCCACGGCCAAGCCCAAGGCTCACGCCAAGAGCGACCACCCGCCGACCTTCGTGCCGCTGGACCCCTTCACGGTCAACCTGGCCGACAAGGACGTGGACCGTTTTGCCCAGGTGGGCGTGACGCTGCAGGTCGACGACCCCCATTTCGCGGACCAGATCAAGGCCTACATGCCTGCGATCCGCTCCAACGTGCTGATGGTGCTGGCGCACAAGACGGCGGTCGAACTGCTGACCCGCGAGGGCAAGGACAAGCTCGCCAAGGACATCATGCGCGAGGCGGTGCGCCCCATGGGCATCGAACTCGACGAGGAGGACGAGGCCGATGCCGGAGCGTCCGCCGCGCCGAAGAAGAAAAAGAAGAAGGCCCATGTCGAGAGCCCGATCACCCAGGTTCTTTTCTCCAACTTCATCGTGCAGTAAGCGCAAATGAATCAGCAGATTCTTTCGCAAGACGAAGTCGATGCACTGCTCCAGGGCATCACCGGCGAGAGCCAGAAGCTCGAGGCCGAAGAGGAGCAGGTTGGCGGCATACGCGAGTACAACCTCGCCAGCCAGGAACGCATCGTTCGTGGGCGCATGCCCACGATGGAAATCATCAACGAACGGTTCGCGCGCAACATCCGCGTCGGCCTGTTCAACTTCATCCGCAAGAGCCCGGAAGTCGCCATCGGCGGCATCAAGGTGCAGAAGTACAGCGCCTTCCTGCGCGAGATCGTCGTCCCGACCAACTTCAACATCGTGTCGGTGAAGCCGCTGCGCGGCAGCGGGCTTATCGTCTGCGACCCCACGCTGGTGTTCGCCGTCATCGATTCCCTCTTCGGCGGCATCGGCAAGTTCCACGCCCGCATTGAGGGCCGCGACTTCTCGCCCACCGAGCAGCGCGTCATCACCCGCATCGTCGAGGTCATCCTCGCCGAGTACCACAAGGCCTGGAAGGGCATCTATCCGCTGGAGCTGGAATACCAGCGTTCGGAGATGCAGCCCCAGTTCGCCAACATCGCCACGCCCAGCGAGATCGTCGTGTCGACCTCGTTCACGCTGGAGATCGGCGAGACCAGCGGCACGATCTACTTCTGCATCCCCTACTCGACGCTGGAACCCATTCGCGACGTGCTGTATTCGACGACGGTCGGCGATTCGTCCGAGCCCGACCGCCGCTGGATCAACCTGCTCAAGACCCAGATCCAATCTGCCGAAGTGGAACTGGTGGCCGAGCTGGGCACGGCACCGGCCACCGTCGAGCAGTTGCTGGCCTTCAAGCCCGGGGACTTCATCGAGCTCGACCTCGAGCCCATGATCCAGACCAAGGTGGACGGTGTGCCCATCTTCAACTGCCACTACGGCACGTCCAACGGCAAATACGCCCTCAAGATCGAACAGATGCTGACCGGCTCTCAAGAGAGCTGGCTGGGAGCCCGCAATGAGTCCTGATACCCCCAGCGCCGAAGAACAAGACGCGATGGCGGCCGAGTGGGCCGCCGCGCTCGCCGAAGCCGCCCCGCAGCCCGCAGAGATCGCCAGCGAGGTGACCGCCGCGCCCGAGCAGGTGTCCACGCCCAGCTTCGCCAACTTCAGCCCGACGACGGTGGGCGGCCCGGCGGGCGACATCAACATGATCCTGGACATCCCCGTCCAGCTGACCGTGGAACTCGGCCGCACGCGCATCCCGATCAAGAACATCCTGCAACTCGCGCAGGGCTCGGTCGTGGAGCTGGACGCGCTGGCCGGCGAGCCGATGGACGTGCTCGTCAACGGCTACCTGATCGCCCAGGGCGAGGTGGTGGTCGTGAACGACAAGTTCGGTATCCGGCTGACCGACATCGTCACGCCGTCGGAGCGCATGCGCCGCCTGTCCAAGGCCGCCTGATCCCGGTCCCCGGACAAGGGCGGCTTTGGGCCGCCACTTAGGGGGTTCGGGCGCTCAAGTCCGTCCGCAGAATGCCGAGGCATGAATGCTTCCGGCCTGCTCCCCTTCCTCTGGTTCCTCGGCATCGTCGCGCTGATCCCCGTCGCGCTGTGGCTGCTCAAGCGCACGCCCATGGGCGGCGCGGCGGCGGCCGGCGTGCTGCGTGTCGTCGCCCAGCTGCCGACCGCGCCCAACCAGCGCCTGCTCGTCGTCGAGGTGGGCCAGGGCGACGACCGCCGCTGGCTGGTGCTGGGCGCCACGGCGCAAAGCATCACCACACTGCACGTGATGCCGCCGCAAGCCGAACCGGTGGCACCCACCAGCTTCGCCAAGCTGCTGAACAAGGAGCGCGGCAATGCGGTCTAAGTCACTGCTGCTGATCGGGCTGGTCGGCCTGCTCGGTTTGATGGCCGGCGGCAGCGCCTTCGCGCAGGCCCAGCCGCCCGCCGCGACACTGCCGCTGCTGATCGGCCAGGGCGCCGGCGGCAGCTACTCGGTGCCCATCCAGACGCTGCTGTTCTTCACGGCCCTGGGCTTCCTGCCCGCCGTCCTGCTGATGATGACGGGCTTCACGCGCATCGCCATCGTGCTGAGCCTGATGCGCCAGGCCCTGGGCACGCAGGCCGCGCCGCCCAACCAGGTCATCGTCGGCCTGTCGCTGTTCCTGACCTTCTTCGTCATGAGCCCGACGCTGGACAAGGTCTACAGCGACGCCTGGCAGCCCTACAGCGCCGGCACCATCCAGTTCGACGAGGCCTTGAAACGCGCCGAGGTGCCGATGCGCGGCTTCATGCTGAAGCAGACGCGCCAGGCCGACGTGGCGCTGTTCTCGCGCCTGGCCAAGCTGGACGCCAGCGTCAAGGCCGAGGACGTGCCCTTCAAGGTGCTGGTGCCGGCCTTCGTGACCAGCGAGCTGAAGAGCGCCTTCCAGATCGCTTTCCTGATCTTCATCCCCTTCCTCGTCATCGACATGATCGTGGCCAGCGTGCTGATGAGCCTGGGCATGATGATGCTGTCGCCGGTGCTCGTCGCCCTGCCCTTCAAGCTGATGCTGTTCGTCCTGGCGGATGGCTGGAACCTCTTGCTTGGCTCCCTCGCAGCCTCTTTCGTCACCTAGTCAGTGGGGACAGAGCTGTCGGCGAGTACGCCTGCAGGCCAGTCCCGCAAAGGAATCAGATTGGACGCACAACAAGTCTTCACCTTCGGCCAGCAGGGCCTCTACATGATGATGCTGGTCGCAGCGCCGGTGCTCATCGTCGTGCTGCTGGTCGGCGTCGTCGTCAGCGTCATCCAGGCGGCCACGCAGATCAACGAGGCGACGCTGTCCTTCGTGCCCAAGGTCATCGCCACGGTGCTGACGCTGGCCGTCGCCGGGCCCTGGATGATGACGACGCTGGTCGAGTACATCCAGCGCACGTTGATGACCATTCCGAACGTCGTCGGCTGATCCAGGGCGCGAGATGTTCAGCGTTACCGAGGCCCAGCTGCTGGCGTGGTTGAACCCGCTGCTCTGGCCCTTCATCCGCACGCTGGCGCTGTTCGCCGGCATGCCCACCTTCAGCCAGCGCAACGTGCCGCTGCGGCTGCGCGTGGGGCTGTCGCTGTTCATCGCCGTCGCGGCCCAGCCGTCGCTGCCGGACATCCCCGCCACGCCGCTGGACTCGCTGCCCCTGCTGACGCTGCTGATCGCCCAGCAGCTGCTGATCGGCCTGTCCATGGGCTTTGCGGTGCGCATCGTCTTCGCGGCGCTGGAGTTCGCCGGTGAGGTCATCGGCCTTCAGATGGGCTTGAACTTCGCCGGCTTCTTCGACCCCGGCACCGGCAGCCAGGGCACGGCCAGCGCCCGCTTTTTCGGCAGCATGGTGGCCTTCCTCTTCATCGCCATCAACGGCCATCTGCTGTTGATCAACGCGTTGGTGCAGAGCTTCACGGTCTTCCCGGTCGGCGCCGAGCCCTTCGCCTTCCTGCGCGTGGCCATGCCCCAGCAATGGGGCGCCGAAATCTTCAGCATCGGCCTGTGGATCGCGCTGCCGCTGATCACGATGCTGATGTTCGTCAACCTGGTGCTCGGCGTGATCTCGCGCGTGGCGCCGCAGATCGGCGTGTTCTCGGTCGGCTTCCCGCTGACGGTCAGCGTCGGCCTGATCGGCATGGTGGCGACGCTGCCGCTGATGCAGACGCCGTTCACAGTCGCCCTGGAGCGACTGCTCGCGGCGTTCAGCTGATTCCGGCCCTCAGGTCCCCGTCGAGCGCAGGCCCAGGCGCAGCTTGTCGCGCCCCGGCGGAGCCCCGAACAGGCGGCTGTATTCGCGGCTGAACTGGGAGGGGCTGTCATAGCCCACGCTGTAGCCGATGGCCGCGACGTCGCCCGCGTCCGCCAGGATGCGCGCGCGTGCCTCCTGCAGGCGGATCAGCTTCTGATACTGCAGCGGGCTCATCGTCGTTGCGCCGCGGAAGTGCCGGTGAAAGGACGATTCGCTCATGGCGACCAGGTCCGCCAGCTTCGGAATCGAAATGGCTTCGGCATGGTGAGCGCGGATGAAGCGGATCGCTCGCCCGATCTGGGACAACCGGCTGTCGGCCAGCCCGATCTGCCGCACCATCGCACCCTGCGCCCCGTGCAGCAGCCGCCACACCAGTTCTCGCTCCAGCAGTGGGCCGAGCACCGCGGCGTCACGCGGCGAGTCCTTCAGCCGCAGCATGCGCACCACCGTGTCGATCAGATCCTCCGGCGCATCGCTGACCGCGAACCCGGCGGGCTCGGAGGCCGCCGCCGCCGGACCCATTTCCAGCAGCAGTGACGAAATCGTCGCCGCGCGCAGCGTCATGCCGGCGGACAGGTAGGGCAGCTCGGGGCTGGCCTGCGTCACGCAGCCGGCGATCGGCAACTCCACGCCCACGACGAGGAACTGGCCCTGGCGGTACTCGAACACTTCGTCGCCCAGCATGGCCCGCTTGGCGCCCTGGGCGACGACGACGAAGGTCGGTTCCAGCACATGGTGCACCAGCTCGGTCGGCGTGGCCGACCACGATGCGAAGACATCACCAGGGTTGCGGTCACCGGCGGCAGGCGCGTGGCGCAGGACCAGCTGCTGCAATTCTTCAATTGAACCCATGGCGCCACCGTACCCGTTGCGTCCGGCCGGCTCAAGAGGCTCATGTGCGATTCGGGCGCAAATGACCGAATCGTGCAAGAGCTTGGCGGATTTGAGCTATCGGCCCGGGCGCTCAGCAACCCGGCCCGCCGCTGCCCGTCTCACGATGGCCGATTCGTGCAATCAGATGACCGGATTTGACTGCTCGAAATCCTGGCCAGCCGATTGAATGAGGCCCTCGAATCGAAGCGCGACAAGGGCTTCGATTCCATCGATGACCGGGTCAAGGAGGCCGACATGAAGATGCAGGGCAACACCATACTCGTCGCCGGTGGCGCAAGCGGCATCGGGCGTGGTCTGGCCGAGCTGCTGGGCCGACTGGGCAACGAGGTCATCATCTTCGGGGCGGCCGCGCCGGCCATGGACGGGGTCATGCCGGCTCATCCCGGCATGCAGGCCATCGCACTGGACCTGTCAGACCCGTGGAGCGTCGCCGGCTTCGTCGAGCAACTGGGCGCCACACGTCCGAGCCTGAACATGCTCGTCAACGTCTCGATCGCGTTCTCGGTGAAGCACCTGCCCGGGCTGCATGCGCTGCTGGACGACGACGACACGCTCCAGGCGCTGGAGGCTCAGCGGCTGGGCATCCAGCACCTCACCGGCGCACTGCTGCCGCGCCTGCGCAATCAGGCAGGGGGCGCAGTCATGAATGTATCCGTGGGGCCGGCGTCGTGGCCGCAGGCCGCGCCGCCGCTGGCGCCCTCGCCGCGGGATGGCATGGACGATGGCGTCAATGCCTGCATCCTGTCCGTCAGGAAACGCTGGGCCAGCGCCTGCATCGAGGTGATCGACGTCAGCCCGGGCGGGGAGCGAACAAGCCGCATGCCTGCTCGCGCGGCTCACGCCATGCCGCTGCCCGAGTTCGTCTCCCGCGTGGCGAACCTGCTGGCCGAAGGTCTGCAGGAAGAGGCCGCCACAGCGCGGCTGAGGGCACTCTGGCCGGCGCCAAAGCCTCTGGCCCGCAAAACCTCGGTCGGGTTCATCTCGGAGGCTGCCTGAGTCGTGAGATGCGCCGCTGCGGCGCGCCGCTTCAGCAGCCCGTCGTGCATTGCCCTGTGGCGTCGAACTCCATCGTCTTGCCCGACAGCGGCACGTGCACCGGCACCTTGCTGGCCTTGATGAAGGCCTCGGTCTTGCTGCCGGCGCGCAGCTTGCCGTCCACGGTGCCGGCCTCGTTGGCGTGTGAGACGATCACGGAAGCGGGCTTGACGAGCTCGTTGATGACGTAGGCAGCCTCAGCCGGGCCGGTCGTGTAGACGTCACCGATGTTCATCACCGCGAGCCGCGCCTGGTAGTGCTTGCGCACCACCAGTTCCTGGTCGCCTGTGATGCCGGTATCGCCCGACAGGTAGGCGACCAGCCCGTTACTGAAGCGCAGCACGTAGCCGGTGGCCAAGCCCACGTCGCCGGCAATGCCGGCCTCCTTCATGGCTTTGCCGAGGTCGCCGCCGATGTAGTCGGGATCCAGGCCGTTGCTGTGCATGGCCGTCACGGTGGCGATGCGCACGCCACCCACCGTGACGCTGCCGCCGAAGCGCGCCAGCAGGGAGTCCGCCGGGTTGCCGCCATTGACCTTGAGCTTGGCTGCGAAGAAGGGCGGCATCTCGCTGCCCGTCACGATCTTGGCCTTCTTGGCCAGCGCGATGTTCACGGCGCCGGAGTTCGGCAGGTCGGACACCGACGCGTCGGGGCTGGCGCAGGTGCCCGCACCGACCGCCTTGGTGTGGGAGCCGCCAACGTGGTCGCCATGCATGTGGCTGACCAGGATGACATCGATCTTGCCTAGGCGCGGGTCGGCAGCACCGACGACCGTGCGGCCCGGGTCATAAAGGACGCGCGTGCCGTTCGGATCCTCAAACACGAGGGCGCGGTCCTGTGCGCAGAACTCGCCGTCAAAGCCGCCCAGCGGCGTGACTTTGACGGTCTGCGCTAGCGCGGGCAGCGACAGTGTGACCAGCAGGGCGGCCAGGGCCGGGAATGCACGATGACTCAGCATGGGGTCTCCTCGCCGTGGTGCGTTTGCAGGGATACCTGAGGCAGCCGGCAGCCTACTCCAACGCCGGCCAGGCACCTAAGGTTGCCGCGGCCGTCGTTCACGTCACACGCGCATCCACCAGAGCACGGAAAAATCCAGTCAGAGCTCCCGCAGCGCCGTCGTCACCGGCAGGCTTGCCGCCCGCACCGCCGGGAACAGGCCGCCGACAAAGCCGATGGCCAGCGCCCACTTGATGCCCTGCCACAGCAGTTCCGGCGACACGGCCAGGTTGAAACTGAGCTTGCCGACCGAGCCCGCAGCCATCGTCGAGGCTTCGAAGCCGTTGAACACCAGCCAGGCCACCAGGCCGCCGATGAGCCCGCCGACTAGGGCCAGCAGCGTGGTCTCCAGCATCACGGCGACGACGACCGGCATGCCGCGAAAGCCAATGGCGCGCAGCGTGGCTATTTCTCGAGCCCGCGTCGCGACGGCCGCGAACATCGTGTTCAGCGCGCCGAACACCGCGCCCACGGCCATGATGGCGCCCACCGTGATGCCGATGATGCGCAGGATCTTGGTCATCTGCTCGCTCTGCTTGGCGAAGAACTCCAGCGTCGTCGTGGCCTTGACCTTGAGCTGCGGATTGGCTTCGAGGGCGTCGCTGAAGGCCTTGATGGCAGCCGGGCTGTCCAGCTTGACCGTCGCCGAGTTGCGACCGGCACCGCGCCGGTAGGTGTCGTTGACGACGGTGGCATCGCCCCAAAGCTCGGACTCCATCGCGTCGCCCGAGGCGAAGATGCCGACGATGGTCCATGGCTGGTTGCCGAGCTTCAAGGTCGCGCCGACCTTGAGCCCCTCGAACTGGCGCACCGCGCCCTTGCCGATGACGAGTTCGCGCAAGCCGGGCTGGAAGGTCTTGCCCTCGATGATCTTCACGTTGGGCCGCACGACGAAGGCGGCTTCGCTGACACCACGCACCTGGGCGCTGCCCTCGTCGCCGGTCTTGCTGCCCTTGACCGGCAGGTTGGCCGCCACCACGGTCTCGGCCGAGATGATGGGCTCGCCCTTGGCATTGCGGGCAACGCCGGGTGCTTGCTCGATCTGGATGAGATCCTCACGGCTGAGCGAGGACGAGACCTCGTTGGCCGAGGCGCCGCGCATGACGATGGCGGTGTCCAGGCTGCCGGAGTTGCGCAGCGTCTGGGCATAGCCCTCGGCCATAGCCAGCAGGGCCACGAGCACGCCCACCACGCCGGCGATGCCGACGACGATGACGGCCGAGGAGCCGAGGCGCTGCGTCAGCGTGCTGATGCCCACCGACGTGACGGAGCGTGCCTGCGCGCCGCTGCGGAACAGGAACATCCATGCCGCCAGCAACACGGCCACCGCCAGCGCACCCTGCCAGGGGATCAGCACCCAGGCGACGAGCACGACGACCAGCAGCAGGAAGAGACCGAGGTTCTTCAGGAATTTCATGTCATGCCCTCCCTGTCAAAGCGTCGGTGATGTTGACGCGCATGGCGCGCAGCGCCGGCATCGCGCCGACCGCCAGGCCGAACACCAGCGCCAGACCAACGCCGATCAACCAGCTCGCCACGCCTGCCGCGGGCAGGTTGAGCGCACCGCCGCTGCCCGCGCTGACGACGGGGCCGATGACGCTCGCCAGGACTAGGCCGACGACGCCACCGATCAGCAGCAGAAGCACCGACTCGGCCAGCACCATGCCCAGCACGCTCTCACCGGAGAAGCCCAGTGTCTTGAGCACCGCAATCTCGCCGGTGCGCTCGCGCACGGCCTGCATCATGGTGTTGCCGGCCAGCAGCAGCAGCGTGAAGAAGACCGCGCCCATGATGGAGGTGACGATGAGGTTGATGTCGGCCAGCTGCTTCATCCAGCTGGACATGGCGGCCTGTTCGGTCAGCGTGCGCGTCTCGTGATCGGAGTTGGCCGAGATCTCGTCGATGGCCTTGAGCACGCGGTCGGCCTGGTTCACGTCCTTCACTCGCGTGACGTACCAGCCCACGTTGCCCTGGTTCCAGGGCGTCGTGTCGTCGAAGTACTTCCAGTTCAGCAGGAACATCTGGTCGTACCAGGCGCCGGACTTCCTGTCGGCCACGTGGATCAGGCCGACGATCTTGAAGGGCCAGTTCTGGCTGCCGTTCTTGTCCGGGAAGATGGTGGACTGCATGGGCACCTGGTCGCCCACCTTCCAGCCAAACTTGCGCGCCAGGCCCTCGCCGACGATGGCGCCGTCCTTGGTCTCGGCGAAGGCCTTGCGCGCCTCGGCGGAGACTTCCATCTCGGGATAGATGTCCAGGTAGTTGGGCGCGACGGCGAAGCTGAAGACCTGGTTCTCCGGCTTTTGGTAGGCACCGCCGAACCAGTTGGCAAAGGTCGTGTCCTTGACGCCGTCGATCTGCATGATCCGTGCGCCCAGGGACATCGGCAGCAATTGGATGAAGCTCAGCTTGGAGCTGGTCTGCAACCTTTGAGCGCCATTGGCGCTCTTGCCCGCCTGGTCGAAGCCGACGCGCACCGCGTCCAGCAGCCCGAACAGCAGGAAGGCCGTGATGATGGAGACCAGCGTCAGGAAGGTGCGCAGCTTGCGCCTGAACAGCGCCGCCCAGATCAGGTGGAGGTATTTCATGGCATCACCTCATGCGGCTTCAGGCAGCGACTTGCTCGACGAGGGTGCCCTTGTCGAGGTGCAGCGTGTGGCTGGCGCGGGCGGCGGCGCGCGGGTCGTGGGTGACCATGACGATGGTCTTGCCATGCTCGCGGTTCAGTGCCTGCAGCAGCGTCAGCACGTCCTCGGCCGACTGGCGGTCCAGGTCACCGGTGGGCTCGTCGCAGACCAGCAGCGTCGGGTCCGACACGATGGCCCGGGCGATGGACACACGCTGCTGCTGGCCACCCGACAGCTCGGTAGGCTTGTGCGAAGCGCGGTCCGCCAGGCCGACGAGCTGCAGCGCGATGGCCGCGCGCTTCTTGCGCTCGGCCGCAGAGAGCTTGGTCAGCAGCAGCGGCAGCTCGACGTTCTTCTGCGCCGACAGCGTGGGCATCAGGTTGTAGAACTGGAACACGAAGCCGACCCGGGATGCACGCCACTTGGCCAGCGCCGCGCCCGAGAGCTGGTCGATGCGCTCGCCGCCCACGGTGATCGCGCCGCCGCTCGGTGCGTCCAGGCCGCCCATCAGGTTCAGCAAGGTGGTCTTGCCCGAGCCCGACGGGCCCATCAGCGCGAGAAAGTCGCCCTGTTGAACATCCAGGTCGATGTGGTGCAGGACCTCGACCTTCTGCTTGCCGCGTGTGTAGACCTTGGAGAGATCGCGAACTTCAATCAATGCAGCCATGTCAGTCCTCCATTGCGTTTCGGTCAGCTCGTTGCGTGAGCCGGTTGATCAAGCGGCCGCCGTGGAACTGGCTTTGCCAGGCCACTGGTGGCGCCCCCTTGAGGGGGCCGGCGAAGCCGGTAGGGGGTGGGCGAGGTTCATTCCTTGCTCACAACGGTTGAACCCTGTTTCAGCTCTGCAGGTGGTGCGACGACGACCGTCTCGCCCGCCTTCACGCCGGCCGTGGCCAGCTTGAACTTGCCCACATCGGCACCCAGCTGGACCGCGCGCTGCTCGACGCGGTTCTCATGCACGACGAACACGACCTGCGCGCCGTCGCGCTGCGCGATGGCATCCGGCGGCACCAGCGCGCCAGGCACCGGCGCAGTGTCCGCCTTGGGCTTGGTCGCCAGGAAGCTGACGCGCACACCCATGTCGGGCACGAGCCGTTCATCCTTCTTCTCCAGTGCCACGCGCACCTTGACCGTGGCCTTGCCGCGGTCGGCGCTCGGGATGACCGCCACCACGTGGGCAGGGATCTTCCAGTCCGGGTAGGCGTCGAGCACCGCCTCGCAGGGCATGTCGGCCTTGACCTGGGCGATGTAGGCCTCATTGACGTCGACGTTCACTTCCAGCGAGTCCATGTCGACGATGGTGCCCACGCCGGTGCGGGTGAAGCCGCCGCCGGCGGACAGCGGCGAGATGATTTCGCCGACCTGAGCGGAGCGCGCGGTGACGACGCCGTCGAAGGGCGCTCGCACGGTGGCGTAGTCGAAGTTGACGCGCGCCTGGCGGGCCTGCGCCTGCGCGGCCTCGATCTGGCGTTGCGCGACATCGAGCTGGGCCGTGTAGGTCTTCACGGCCGTGGCTGTCTGCTCCTGGGTCTGGCGCGTGGTCATGCCGCTGGCGGCCAGCTCCGCCTGGCGGCGGGCGTCGGCCTCGGCCTGCGCCAGTTGCGCGCGCAACTGGGTCTGCGTGGCCTGGGCGCTGTGCACCTGGGCGTCAGCCGCCGCGAGGCCGGCCCTGAGGCCGCTGTCGTCCAGCCGGGCCAGCACCTGGCCCTTCTTGACCTTGAAGCCCTCGTCGATCAGCACCTCGGTCAGCGTGCCGGTGATCTGGGCCGAGACGGTTGCCATGCGGCGCGCCGTGACATAACCGGTCGCCTGCAGTACCGCGTCGGTACTGGCGCCCTGGCCGTTGGCGCGCACGGTCGCCATCTGCACGGGGATGGGCTTGTGTCCGGACAGCCACCACCAGGCCCAGACGCCGCCCAATCCCAGGAGCACCACGGCGACGATCAGCGCCCAGACCCACTTGGGCGGCCCACCTTCATGATCCTCACGATGCGAGCCGTCAATGCGCAGCTCCTTCAGCAATCCGGTATCGATGACTCGCTCCTGAATGTCTGGCACCGCCGGCCACTTGGCCCGCAGGCAGTCCGGCCTGTTCGGCCACCCAAATGCAACCCGGCGCGCATTGTGCAGTGGCTGCTGCCACAGCATGTCAACAATCGATGGACGGCAGCCAGCGGTCGTGAATCGCCCGTTAGGGGTGATGAATGGTAGCCAAGGCCATCAAGCGGCGTCGATAGGACCACCCTGCGTGAGGCCTCGCGCGGCTGGCCAGACTCAAGCTGCGGCCGGCGCGATGGCAGATTTCGGCCGGTTGTGCCCGTCAGCTGGCGACCAGACCGTTGCGGATGGCGTAGACCGTCAGCTCGGAGTTGTTCGTCAGGCCCAGCTTCTCCAGCACGCGGGCGCGGTAGACGCTGACCGTCTTGGGGCTGAGCATCAGCTCCTCGGCGATGTCCGACAGGCGCTTGCCCGAAGCGATCATCACCAGGGTCTGCAGCTCGCGGTCGGACAGCTTGTGGTGAGCCTGCTCGGTGACGGGCGCGGTGAGGCTCTCCACCAGCATCTGCGCGATCTCGGGCGTCACGTATTTGCGGCCCTGGGCCACGGTGCGCACGGCCTGCACGAGGGTCGCCGGATCGCCGCCCTTGTTGACGTAGCCGTAGGCGCCGGCCTTCAGCGCGCGGATGGCGTACTGGTCCTCCGGGTACATGGAGACGATCAGCGTACGCACCGCGGCGCCCTCGTCCTTGAGCACGTGCAGCACGTCAAGGCCCGAGCGGCCGGGCATGTTGATGTCCAGCACCAGCACGTCGCAGGGGTTGTCCTTGCCCAGCGTGTGCAGCAGGCCGCGCAGTTCCGTGTAGTCGCCCGCCTCGCCGATGACCTCGATGTCCTGCGCGTCGGCCAGCGTGTCGCGGATGCCGCGGCGGATCAGGCCGTGGTCGTCGCAGAGGATGACCTTGATCACACACGCCCCCAGATGGAGTTGCCGAGATCCTTGCCGAAGTCGGTCGAGTCGTCCAGCGCGTCGATGGCGTCCTGCGCCAGCGGCACGGTCAGGATGAGGCTGGTGCCCTGGCCCGGCGTGCTGGACAGGTCCACCCAGCCGCCCACGGTCGCCGCGCGCTCGTGCAGGCCGCGGATGCCGAAGGAGCGCTCCTTGGCCAGGTCCCCCGCTGCGATGCCGCGGCCGTTGTCGCGGATCTCGAGCGTCAGCACGCCGGAGTCCAGGCTGAGTTCGATGTCGACGCGGCTCGCGCCCGAGTGTTTGGATACATTGGTCAGCGCCTCCTGCGCCGTGCGATAGGCCACCAGCGGCACGCCGGGCGGCAGCGCGAGGCGCTCGTCGCCGACGCGCAGGCCGGCCTCGATGCCGGTGCGGCGCTCGAAGCGCGCCGTCATCCACTGCAGCGCGGCCACCAGCCCCTGCTCCAGGATGGCCGGGCGCAGGTTGTGCATGATGCGCTGGCTGGCGTCGATGGCCGAGCTGACCGTCTCCAGCGCCGCGGCGACGCGCTGGCGCACCTCGGGCTCGGTGGCGTGGCGGTCGATCCAGGCGAGGTCGAACTTGATGGCGGTGAGCGAGCCGCCAACGTCGTCATGGATCTCGCGGGCGATGGCCGCGCGTTCCAGCTCCACGCTGGTCTGCAGGTGGCCGGCGAGCTGGTGCAGGCGGTGCTTGGACTTGACCAGTTCCTGGTCTGCCGTCAGCCGCGCACGCTCGTTCTCGACCGCCTCGATGGCGTGCAGCAGCGCTGGCGCCAGGCGGTTCAGGTTGTTCTTCAGCAGGTAGTCGGACGCACCGTTGCGCATCGCGGCCACGGCGGTGTCCTCGCCGATCTCGCCGGAGACGAGGATGAAGGGCGTCAGCAGCTGCTTCTCCTTCAGCGCCTCCAGCACCTCCAGGCCCGAGTAGCCCGGCAGGTTGAAATCCGAGATGATGGCGTCCCACGGGCGGTCCAGCGCCGCCAGCACGGCCGGCAGCGCATCCAGTCTTTCCATCTCGACCTTGAGCCCGGCGCGGTTGAGCTGGGCAAGGATGAGTTGGTGGTCGAGCTCGGAATCCTCGACATGCAGCACGCGCAGGATCCGCATCGCCTGCTCCACACCAGAAATCGTCATGGGGGCGCAGTATGCCGCCGCCCGAGGCCCGTGACGCGGGTCGTTTGGCGCGCACACTCAACGCAGTTCAGACCGGTAATACGGCTCGTTCTCGCGACATCTCAAGGTCGACAGCTGCCGAAAAACGGGTGAACATGCCATGATGCATTCGCCCTGAGGGAATCCACAGGGCGTCGAGACAAGAAGCAGCATCCCCTCGCGGAGCCACGATGCAGACAGAACCATCCACCGCAGCAGAACTCGATGGAGCCGGGGTAGCCATGCCGCTGCTCGCGGCTGCGGAGCTGCAGGATCACCTGATGACGGTGACGAACGACCTGGAGCGCCTGCAGCGCCTGCTCGACGACGCCGGCGAGGCCCTGTCCACCCATTTCTACAGCGCCTCGAACGAGGCCATGTCGCTGCTCAGCGGCAGCGACGGCAGCTCAACCTCCGAAGGGCTGAAGCAGATCATGCAGGACATCGCCGGCGCCATCACCGCGCTGCAGTTCCAGGACATGGCGACGCAGTTGATCGCCCACACCAGCCAGCGCCTGCGCAATTGCGCCGACCAGCTGGCGCGCGACACCTTCGGCATGGACGACGAGGACGGCGCCGCCGTCGTCGAGGTCGCGCCGCTGCGACCCAACCCGGTCACGCAAGACGAGATGGACGCCGGCTCCATCGAACTATTCTGATTTCCCAGCCCCCCAGGCAACACGCTCTCGGAGAAAACTCAATGCACTCAATCCTCGCTGTCGACGACTCGGCCTCGATGCGCCAGATGGTGGCCTTCACGCTCAAGAACGCCGGCTTCAATGTGGTGGAAGCAGTGGACGGGCAGGATGCCTGGGAAAAATCGGGCACGCGCGACTTCGACCTCGTGCTGACCGACCAAAACATGCCGCGCATGGATGGCATCAGCCTGACCAAGAAGCTGCGCGAGAACCCGAAGTTCAAGACCACGCCCATCCTGATCCTGACCACGGAGTCCAGTGACGCGATGAAGCAGGCCGGCCGCGCCGCCGGCGCCACCGGCTGGCTGGTCAAGCCCTTCGACCCGGCCAAGCTGATCGAAGTGATCGGCAAGGTCATCCGCTGAAGTCGTTTCCACGGGAGCACCAGCCATGGGTGACATGACCTCCGAGGGCGCCAGCATCAGTGCCGGCATCGACCTCAGCCAGTTCTACCAGGTCTTCTTCGAGGAAGCCGGCGAGAACCTCGACAACATGGAGCAGCTGCTGCTCAATGTGAACGTCGAGTCCGCCGACGACGAAGAGCTGAACGCCATCTTCCGCTGCGCCCACTCCATCAAGGGTGGTGCGGCGACCTTCGGCTTCTCCGACGTCGCCGAGCTGACGCACCAGATGGAGACGCTGCTGGACAAGCTGCGCCGCCACGAGCTGCAACCCAACTCGGCCATGGTGGACGTGCTGCTGCAGTCCGGCGACGCGCTGCGCGCCCAGCTCGGCCGCCACCAGGGTTCGGGCGGCGACGTCGTCGACACGACCGACCTGCTCGTGAGCATCAAGAGCTTCGTCGAAGGCGGCAATGCTGCGCCCTCACCCTCCCCCGCGCCCAAGGCGGCCGCCGCGCCGGCGCCCGCCGCCGCAGCGCCCGCTGCCGCGGCCGGGCCCGGTACGCGCCTGCTGGAGCTGCAGGTCGGCCCGTTGGACGACCTGAGCCTGGCCGACAACCTCGTCGAGCTGTTCAAGGAAATCACGGACCTCGGCACCATCGAGCCGCTGGACGCCGGCCAGAGCTCGGACGGCATGCGCCGCTTCAAGATCCTGACCAGCTCCACCGACAACGATCTGCTGGATCTCTTCACTTTCCACGTCGCCCGCGAGCAGGTCAAGCTGATGCCGCTTGGCACCGGCTTCGGCTTCTACGAGGGAGCCCCCGGCGCCCCGCCGGCCGAGGCGCCATCGACCGACCCCGGCTATGGCTTCTTCGACGACGCCCCGGGCGTGCCCGCTGGCGCGGCGGTCACCGCGGCACCCGCCGCCGAGGCCGCGCCCGCGGCCGCCATCGTGCCGACCCGCGCAGCCACGCCGGCCAAGACCGAGGGCAAGCCCGCGGCGATGGACCAGACGACGCTGCGCGTGTCGATCGAGAAGGTCGACCAGCTGATCAACCTCGTCGGCGAGCTCGTCATCACCCAGGCCATGCTGGCCCAGAACAGCCGCGAGCTCGACCCGGCGCTCTACCAGCAACTGACCTCGGGCCTGGCCGACCTGGAACGCAACACGCGCGACCTGCAAGAGTCGGTCATGTCGATCCGGATGATTCCGATGTCGACGGTCTTCAACCGCTTCCCGCGCATGCTGCGCGACCTGGCCGCCAAGCTGGGCAAGAAGGTCGAGCTGGTCACGCAAGGCGAAGCCACCGAGCTGGACAAGAGCCTGGTCGAGAAGATCACCGACCCGCTGACCCACCTGGTGCGCAACAGCTGCGACCATGGCATCGAGATGCCCGAGGACCGCGTCGCACGCGGCAAGTCCGAGCAGGGCACGATCACCCTCGTCGCCTCCCACCAGGGCGGCAGCATCGTCATCGAAGTGCGCGACGACGGCCGCGGCCTGAACCGCGAAAAGCTGATCAAGAAGGCCCGCGAAAAAGGCATCGACGCGCCGGACAGCATGACCGATGCGGAATGCTGGAGCCTGATCTTCGCGCCCGGGTTCTCCACGGCCGATGTGGTCACCGACGTGTCCGGCCGCGGTGTCGGCATGGACGTCGTGAAGAAGAACATCACGTCGCTGGGCGGCACCGTCGAGATCGACTCGGCGGAAGGCTACGGCATGAAGGTGTCCGTGCGCCTGCCGCTGACGCTGGCCATCATGGACGGCATGAGCGTGGGCGTTGGCGAGGAGTGCTACATCCTGCCGCTGTCCAGCGTGGTCGAGTCATTCCAGGTGCAGTCCAACACGATCAAGACCGTCGCCGGCTCCGGCCGCGTCGTCGAGGTGCGCGACGAATACATGCCGGTCATCGAGCTGGAGAAGGTCTTCGAAGTGCCGCGTTTTGACTTCGAGCATGTCAGCTCCATCATGGTCGTCGTCGAGGCCGAGGGGGGCCGCGTCGCGCTGCTGGTGGACGAGCTGCTCGGCCAGCAGCAGGTCGTCGTGAAGAACCTCGAGGCCAACTACCGCAAGGTCAACGACGTGTCGGGCGCCACCATCATGGGTGACGGCCGCGTCGCGTTGATCCTGGACGTGGGCAGCCTCGTGCGCCGCTCGCGCCACTGAACCATCACACAACAAGGAGAGGTCTGCATGGAAGCCAGCAACGTCCCTGCCCTGCGCCAGCAAGGTGCCGTGGTACCCAAGTCCCATGGGCCCAAGAGCGGCGAATACCTCACCTTCCGCCTCGGCTCCGAGGAATACGGCATCGACATCCTGAAGGTGCAGGAGATCCGCTCCTACGAGCCGCCCACCCGCATCGCCAACGCACCGGCCTTTATCAAGGGCGTCGTCAATCTGCGCGGCGTCATCGTCCCCATCGTCGACCTGCGCCTGAAGCTCAACTGCCCCAGCGCCGAATACAACAGCTTCACCGTCGTCATCGTGCTGAACGTGAAGAACCGCGTCGTCGGCGCCGTCGTCGACTCGGTCTCCGACGTGCTGGAGCTGAGCCGCGACGCCATCAAGCCGGCACCCGAGCTGAGCGCGGCGTCCGTGGACACGAGCTTCATCACCGGCATCGGCTCGGTAGGCGATCGCATGCTGATCCTGATGGACATCGAAGGCCTGATGAGCAGCGCCGAGATGGGCCTGATGGACGCCGCCGTCGCTGCCTGAGCGGCTTTTCCTGAATCCCGTCAGCGCGCTCCCGCAACGAGGCGGGATGCGGAGCAGTGCCCGCCCAAGTCTTTGGAGATTCGCATGAGTCAGTCCGTCACCTCCATTGCCCGCCAGGTCTCGCTGACCGGCGCTGTCGCGGTTGCGGCCGTGCTACTCGGCGTCAGCCTCGTCGTCGGCACCCTGCTCAAGCGCTCCGCCAACGAACAGGTGCAGACCTGGGTCGGCGACAAAGCCGAGTCCCTCGTTGACGCCATGCAAGCGATGGACGACGTCGCCGCAAAGCAGATCCAGCGCAGCTTCGGCTCCTTCCGCCAGGATTTCGGCCCCAGCTTCACGCTGGACGAAGCCACGGGCGACCTGCGCGACTGGGGCCCCAAGCTCAACGGCAACTTCACCCAGGTCGACAAGTTCGCGGCCGTCAACGGCGGCGTGGCCACCGTCTTCGCGGCCAAGGGCGACGACTTCGAGCGCATCACCACCTCGCTGAAGAACGAGAAGGGCGAGCGCGCGATGGGCACGATGCTGGGCAAGCAAAGCCCAGCCTATGCCTCCATCATCGCGGGCAAGCCCTACACCGGCCGCGCGCTGCTGTTCGGGCGCGCCTACATGACCTATTACGAGCCCATCAAGAGCGACGCCGGCAAGATCATCGGCATCCTCTTCGTCGGCTTCGACCTCGACGCCTTCGAGCTGGCGATGGACCGCATGGCCAGCAACGCCAAGTTCTTCGAGCACGGCGGCACCTACATCGTGGCGGTACCCAAGGACCCGACCAAAGCCCTGCTCGCCGCCCACCCGACGGCCAAGGGCAAGCTGCTGTCGAGCGTGGCGCCCGGCTTCGAAAAGACGCTGGCCGAGCAGACGGCCAACGAGGTCGTGCTGGACGACGTGCCCGACGTGCTGGGCAATGGCCTGAGCGACAACTTCGCCGTCGCGCGCAAGAGCGAGAAGACCGGCTACTGGGTCGTCGCCCAGGTCTCGCGCGGCGAGGCCCAGGCCACCGGCCGCTCGACGCTGTGGTTCTTCTGGGGCGCGCTGGCACTGACCGCCGTGGGCTTGGGCTTCGGCCTGATGTGGATGATGCGCCGCTGGGTGGCGCAGCCGCTGGCCTCGCTGCAGAGGGCGGTGGGCGCGATTGCCGACGGCGACCTCAGCCAGCCGGTCAGCAGCAACCGCAACGACGAGATCGGCTCGCTGATCCAGGACACCGAGGGCATGCGCCAGCGCCTGGCCGCCACCATCGGCACCGTGCGCAACTCGGTCGACAGCATCGGCACGGCCAGCACCGAGATCGCCACGGGCAACCTGGACCTGAGCCAGCGCACCGAGCAGACCGCCAGCAACCTGCAGAACGCCGCCTCGTCAATGGCCGAGTTGACCGGCACGGTGCGCCAGACGGCCGACTCGGCCCGCACGGCCAACCAGCTGGTGCAGTCCGCCGTATCCGCGGCGACGCGCGGTGGCGAGGTCGTCGGCCAGGTCGTCACGACGATGGACGAGATCAACGTGGCCAGCAAGAAGATCTCCGACATCATCGGCACCATCGACGGCATCGCCTTTCAGACCAACATCCTGGCCTTGAACGCGGCCGTCGAAGCCGCACGTGCCGGGGAGCAGGGCCGCGGCTTCGCCGTCGTGGCGGGCGAAGTGCGCTCGCTGGCGGGCCGCAGCGCCGATGCGGCCAAGGAGATCAAGGCCCTGATCGGCAACAGCGTCGCGCGCGTCGAGAATGGCGCCCGCCTCGTGCAGACGGCCGGCACGACGATGGGCGAGATCGTCTCCAGCGTGCAGCGCGTGCAGGACATCATCGGCGAGATCAGCTCGGCGGCTACCGAGCAAAGCGAGGGCATTGCCTCGGTCAACACCTCGGTCGTGCAGCTCGACCAGATGACGCAGCAGAACGCGGCGCTGGTCGAAGAGTCCGCCGCCGCGGCCGAGAGCCTGAAGGAGCAGGCCCAGCGCCTGGTCGAAGCCGTGGCCGTGTTCCGCGTCGCCGGCAGCGAGCCGGTGCGCAAGGTGAGCACTGGCAAGCCGGCGCCGGCCGCGGCCACCCCCGCGCCCAAGGCTGCGGCTGCGAAGCCCGCTGCGGTCAGGGCGAAGGCGCCGCCGCCAGCTGCGAAGCCGGCCGCACCCGTCGCATCACCCCGCCCTGCCCCCGCTCCCGCGCCGGTCGCCGACGACGGCGACTGGGAAACCTTCTGAGCCGGCTCGCCTGAGCCGACAAACAAAAAGGGCGGCCCGCAGGCCGCCCTTTGCTTTTACCGCGAGGCGTCAGACGCGCTCGGCCACCCAGGCCGCGACGCTGCTCAGCGCAGCCGGCACGCCGGCCGGCTGCGTACCGCCGGCCATGGCGAGGTCGGGCTTGCCGCCGCCCTTGCCGCCCACCTGCTGAGCGACGAAGTTGACGAGCTCCCCAGCCTTGACCTTGCCGACGCTGTCGGCCGTCACGCCGGCGGCGAGCTGGACCTTGTCGCCGTCCACGGCGGCCAGCACGATGGCGGCGGTCTTGAGCTTGTCCTTGAGCTTGTCCATGGTCTCGCGCAGCGTCTTGGCGTCGGCGCCTTCGAGCTTGGCAGCCAGCACCTTGATGCCCTTGACGTCGACGGCCTGGGCCATCAGCTCGTCGCCCTGGGCGGAGGCCAGCTTGCTCTTGGCCGCCATCAGTTCCTTCTCGAGCTGGCGGACCTGGTCCAGCACGGCATGTAGCCGCGCACCCAGCTCGTGCGGCGAAGTCTTGAGCGTCATCGCGGCGCCCTGCACGGTGGTCTCGAGAGATTGCAGATAAGCCAGCGCGTTGTCGCCGGTGACGGCTTCGACGCGCCGGATACCGGCCGCGACGCCCGACTCGGCGACGATCTTGAACAGGCCGATATCGCCGGTCGCCTTCACGTGCGTGCCACCGCAGAGTTCCTTGGACGAGCCGATGGACAGCACGCGCACCGTGTCGCCGTACTTCTCACCGAACAGCATCATCGCGCCGGATTTCTGCGCGTCGTCCAGGGCCATGACCTGCGCGTTCGCACTGCCGTTGGACAGGATCTCGGCGTTGACGATGGCCTCGACCTCGCGGATCTCCTCGGCCGTCATCGGTGCGTTGTGTGCGAAGTCGAAGCGCGTGCGTTCGGCATTCACCAGCGAGCCCTTCTGCTGAACATGCGCGCCCAGCACTTCGCGCAGGGCTTTGTGCATCAGGTGCGTGGCGCTGTGGTTGCGCACGGTCTTGGCACGGCGCTCCGCGTCGACGCGGGCGACGAGCATGTCGCCGGCCTTGACCGATCCCTCGGCCACACGGCCGTGGTGGCCGAACACATCGGCCTGGATCTTCAGCGTGTCGTCGATGACCACGCGCGTGGTGCCGCTGCGCAGTTCACCAGCATCGCCCACCTGGCCACCACTCTCGGCATAGAAGGGCGTGCGGTCCAGCACGATGACGACATCGTCGCCGGCCTGGGCTTGCTCGACCTGGACGCCATCGACGTAGACAGCCGTGACCGTCGCTGCCTCCACAAGCAGCTGGTCGTAGCCGTGGAACTCCGTCGGCGCGCCGTTGTAGGCCAGACCCTGGGCCATCTTGAACTTGCCGGCCGCGCGGGCGCGGTTCTTCTGCTCTTCCAGCAGTTCGTTGAAGCGAGCCTCGTCCACCGTCACGCCGCGCTCACGGCAGACGTCGGCGGTCAGGTCGACCGGGAAGCCGTAGGTGTCGTGCAGCTTGAAGGCGGTGTCGCCGTCGACGTTGCCGCCCTTGGCCAATGCCGCTTCCAGGATCTCCATGCCGGTGGCGATGGTCTGGAAGAAGCGTTCTTCCTCCTGCTTCAGCACGTCGGTCACGCGGGCTTGCGCCTGACGCAGCTCGGGGTAGGCATCGCCCATCTCGGCGGCCAGCGCGGCCACCAGCTTGTGGAAGAACGGCGTGCGCGCACCCAGCTTGTAGCCATGGCGGATGGCGCGGCGGGCGATGCGGCGCAGCACGTAGCCGCGGCCGGCGTTGCCCGGGATGACGCCATCGACGATGGTGAAAGAACAGGCGCGGATGTGGTCGGCGATGACCTTCAGCGACGGGCTGACATTGACCTTGTCGGTGATGACGCGGATTTCTGCGTCAGTCTCAACCAGCGGGAACAGCACGCCGCGCACCGCGTCGAGAAGATGTTCAAAAAGATCAATCTCATAGTTCGAGTGCTTACCTTGCAGCACGGTTGCAAGCCGTTCCAGGCCCATGCCGGTGTCCACGCTCGGCTTGGGCAGCGGATGCATCACGCCGTCTTCAGTCCGGTTGAACTGCATGAAGACGTTGTTCCAGATCTCGATGTAGCGGTCGCCGTCCTCGTTCGGGCTGCCGGGGGGGCCGCCGGGGATTTCCGGGCCGTGGTCGTAGAAGATCTCGGTGCAGGGACCGCAAGGACCCGTGTCGCCCATCATCCAGAAGTTGTCGGACATGTAGCGCGCGCCCTTGTTGTCGCCGATGCGCACGATGCGCTCGGCGGGCACGCCCACTTGGCGGTTCCATATGTCGTAGGCCTCGTCGTCCTCTTCGTAGACGGTGACCCAGAGCTTGTCGGCCGGAAGTTGGAAGTTGACGGTCAGCAGTTCCCAGGCATATTGAATAGCGTCCTTCTTGAAGTAGTCGCCGAAGCTGAAGTTGCCCAGCATCTCGAAGAAGGTGTGATGGCGCGCGGTGTAGCCGACGTTGTCCAGGTCGTTGTGCTTGCCGCCAGCGCGGATGCATTTCTGGCTGGTGGTTGCGCGTGAGTAAGAACGCTTGTCGAAACCCAGGAACACGTCCTTGAACTGGTTCATGCCCGCGTTGGTGAACAGCAGCGTCGGGTCATCGCCCGGCACGACGGGGCTGGACGCCACGATCTGGTGACCCTTGGACTCGAAGAACTTCAAAAAGGTCTGGCGGATCTCGGCGGCTTTCATCCGGGGCTTCCTGGAAAAGGTCTGTGACAAGGAAGGCGGATTGTAGGGAGGGGGCTTTGCCTCCCGGCGGTAGAGTGCCGATCAATTCGACTGGAGAAACCCGATGGACGCGAATTCCCCGCTGGCCGCGCTCGACGACGCCAGCCTGCTGCGCACCCAGGCGCTGATCAACGGCGAGTGGGTCGGCGGCGCCGCGAGCTTCGCCGTGACCGACCCCGCCACTGGCCTTGAACTGGCCCAGGTGCCCAATTTGAGCCGCGCCGAGGCCGGCTCCGCCATCGCCGCCGCCGGCAACGCGCTGGCCGCCTGGCGCGGCAAGCCGGCCAAGGAACGCGCGGCCGTGCTGGTGCGCTGGCAGCAACTGCTCGTCAAGCATGCCGACGACCTGGCCCGGCTGATGACGGCCGAGCAAGGCAAGCCGCTGGCCGAAGCGCGCGGCGAGGTCATCTACGGCGCAAGCTTTCTGGACTGGTTTGCCGAGGAAGGCAAGCGCGTCTACGGCGAGACCATCCCGACGACCGACCCGAGCAAACGCTACCTCGTGCTGAAGCAGGCGGTGGGCGTTTGCGCGGCCATCACGCCGTGGAACTTCCCGCTGGCGATGATCACGCGCAAGGTCGCGCCGGCGCTGGCCGCGGGCTGCACCGTCATCATCAAGCCGGCCGAGGCGACGCCGCTGACGGCGCTGGCCGCCGCCGAACTGGCCCAGCGCGCCGGCATGCCGGCCGGGGTGCTGAACGTGCTGACGGCCGACTCGCAGCAGTCCATCGAGATCGGCCAGGTGCTGTGCGAGAGCGACGTCGTCAAGCACCTGTCCTTCACCGGGTCGACCGAAGTTGGCCGCATCCTGATGCGGCAGTGCGCGCCGACGATCAAGAAGCTCAGCCTGGAGTTGGGCGGCAATGCGCCCTTCATCGTCTTCGACGACGCCGACCTGGACTCGGCCGTGGACGGCGCCCTGGCCAGCAAATACCGCAACGCAGGCCAGACCTGCGTCTGCGCGAACCGGATCTACGTGCAAGCGGGCGTCTACGACGCCTTCCTGGAGAAGCTGACGGCCAAGGTGGCGACGCTGAAGCTGGGCAATGGCTTCGACGCCGGCGTCACGGTCGGCCCGCTGATCGACGAGCAGGCGATGAAGAAGGTCGAAACCCACGTGGCCGACGCGATCGCGCTCGGCGCGAGGCTGCTGGCGGGCGGCAAACGGGTCGAGACCGACGGCGGCAACTTCTTCGAGCCGACGTTGCTGGCCGACGCGACCTCGCAGATGCTGTGCTCACGCGAGGAGACCTTCGGACCCGTTGCGCCGGTCTTCAAGTTCCAGACCGAGGCCGAGGCCATCCAGCTGGCCAACGCGACCGAATTCGGTCTGGCCAGCTATTTCTACAGCCGCGACATCGGCCGCATCTTCCGCGTCGGCGAGGCGCTGGAGTACGGCATGGTGGGCGTCAACACCGGGCTGATCTCCACGGCCGAGGTGCCGTTCGGTGGCGTCAAGCAGTCGGGCCTGGGCCGCGAGGGCGGGCGCCAGGGCATCGAGGACTATGTCGAGGTGAAGTACCTGTGCCTGGGCGACATCCAGAAGTAGCCACCGCGGGTTTCGACCGGTAGTAAAAAAGGGGCCCTTTTGAGGCCCCTTTGCTTGGGCAGGACCGATAAGGCGGTCCCGCTTTTCTGCTCTTTGCTTAGAACTCGTACTTGGCCGTGATCTGCATGGCCCACTGCGATTCGCCGCGCGACTGCTTGGTCGTGTAATCGCTTGGGTCGTTCACGGCATAGATCATCTTGCCGGTGCTGGGGTCGATACCGCCGTAGTTGACAAAGCGACGGGTCGCGCCACCGGTACCGAAGGCCACTTCGTCGATACGGCCCCAACGCTTGTTGATCAGGTTGCCGAAGTTCAGGATGTCGAACGTCAGCGTGCCCTTGTTGTTGCCGAAGATGCCGGGCATTTCCTGGCTCACGCGGACGTCGAAGCTGTTGACGAAGGGCGAGAACGAGGCATTGCGGCCGACGACCTTGCCTTTGGAGTTGCGCAGGCCCGGGTTGGCATCGACGATGGACCAGAACTTGGCTTCGGCTGCGGCGGAGGTCTGCGCCGTGAAGGCGTCGATCTGAGCCTGGGTCGTCATGGTCGCGCCCGTATTGGTCGAGCGGAAGATCACCTCACCGGAGCCCGGGCCCTTCGGGATGTAGAGCAAGTCGTTGCCTGCCACACTGTCGCCGTTCGCATCGTTGTTGAATGTCCAGCTGTAGGGGTGACCCGTGCGACCTTCGTAGAACATGCCGAAGGTCGTCTTGTACTTGCCGAAGAAGGCCTTGGACCAGTTCACGTTGCCGGTGAAGCGGTTGCGGATCAGTGTTGCCGAGTTGGCCGCCACCTCTTCGTTCGGGTTGTAAACGGCGCGATTCAGCCAGCCCGAGTTGGCGGTCGACGAGGTCAGGCCGCTGACTTCCGTGGCGCGGGTGTAGGTGTAGGCAACACCCCAGCCGAAGCCGGTCGTGTTCGGGCCAGTCAACGACAGCGTCAACACGTCGCCATCACCCTTGCTGGTGTTCTTCAGCAGGGTGACGTTGTTAAATGCGGTGTTGTTCAAGGCCTTGGTCACGCGGCCAGTGACCAACAACGGGTTGGTGTTGCCCGCAGGTGCAGCCGTACCGCAGTTCACCGGGCTGCTGTCATTGCCGCCGCTGTAGCAGCGCGGATCGCGGCCGTTGTTGTTGTAGTACATCTCGCGGCCGTCGACAGGCGACGTGGACGTGACCGGGCCCAGGTTCAGGAACTGGTAGTACAGGCCCTTATCGACTTCGGTGTGCAGCCACTCGGCGCCGGCCACGAGGCCGAACCAGGGCAGTTCCTTGTCCAGTGCCAGGTTCATCTTCCAGACCGTCGGTTGCTTCACGCCCGGAGCGATGAAGTCGACGTTGGCAGCCGGCGGGTTGGTCGTCGGCAGCGACGGCTGGGTGCTGGGGTTAGGCGAGTACGAGATGGTGGAGCAGGCCACCGTGCCGCTACCGCAGCTCAGGTTGGCCGTCGTCACGCCGGTGTTCTGGTACGGGTTGGTCAGCCAGACCGATGCCGCGGAACCCATGAACAGGCCTGCACCGCCGCGCAGCTGCGTCTTGAGCTTGTCAGCCGTGTCGAACTGGTAGTTGAAGCCGAAACGCGGTTGAACGATCTTTTGGCCATCCAACGTGTAGCTGTTGTTGTAGCCAAAGCCACCACCGGCACGACCATTGGCGAGGATGGTCGAAGCGCCCGAGGCCGTGGCGTTGAATTTGGGCTGGTCCCCAGTTTCCAGCGTGTCCAAGCGCAGGCCGCCGACGATGTTCAGCTGCTTGCTGATCTTCCAAGTGTCCTGGACGAAGAGACCGATGTTCGACAGCTTCCAGTTGGCAGCACCGTCCTGCAGCGTGTTGCCGGCCAGCGGCATTTGCGCCTGATATGAAGTCGGCACGCCTGCGTTGAACAGCGCGATGGGATCGGTACCAGAGAACGTGTAGACGCCCTTGGTGTTCTGCAGGAAGGCGTTGAAGATTTCATTGCGCTCGAGATCGGCGCCCGCCTTGATCTCATGCTTGTCCAGGAACAGGTTGCCCGCGAAGTAGCCGTTGAAGGTCTTCGTGTGCAGGCTATTGAAGTGGCGGCTCTGTTCGGTACCGAAGGTCAGCGTGCGATTGCCGGAGGCGGTGCCCGCGGGAGCCGCAGTCGTCCAGGTCAGACCGACCTGGGGCATGTTGCTGTTGTTCTTCGGGTCGCTCTTGTAGTCGCGCTGCGACACCTTCAGCTCGGTCGAGAAGCTGTCCGTCCAGTCGGCAAACCACTGGCCGACGACCGTCTCCAGCGTCTTGACTTGGGTGTACCAGTCGGACGACAGCGACAGCTGGTTGGCCGTGAAGTTCGGGAAGATCGGGTTGCTTTCTTCGGACTTGGTGTAGCGGACATTGACCTTGTGGTTGTCGCTGACGTTCCAGTCCAGCTTCAGCAGCGTGTCCTTGGCCACCAGTTCGACACCCTTGGGCGCCGACAGGTTACCGATGTCGATCCCGTATTTGTTCTTGGCCGTGTCCTGCGCCGCCTGAATCTGCGCTGGCGTGATGCCTACGTTGACGCTGTCGCTGCCAAGAGGACCAAAGGCTGGCGCCGAGCGGCTGCTCTTCAACTCTTCGTAGCCGGCGAAGAAGAACAGCTTGTCCTTGATGATCGGGCCGCCCAGCGTGAAGCCGGCCATCTTTTCGTAGAACCCCGGCGTGCGGAAGGTGACTTGTCGAGCGCGGTCGTAACGGTCACCGGTCAGCTTCTCGTCGCGGTAGACGTAGTAGACACTGCCCGCAAACTCGTTGGTGCCCGACTTGGTCACCGCGTTGATGTTGGCGCCGGTATAGCCCTGTTGGGTCACGTCGTAATTGGAGACGTTGACCTGCACGGCCTGGATGGCGTCGATGGAGATCGGCTGCTTCAGCGTGGGCAGGCCGTTCAGTTCCAGGCCGAAGGTGTCGTTGACCTTCACGCCGTCGATCGTGACCGTGTTGAAGCGGCCATTCTGGCCAGCAACGGAGATTTCGCCGTTGCCCTTGTCGGATTGGACGACGCGCGGGTCCTTGCGGGCGTAGTCCTGCAGGCTGCGTGAGATGGAAGCGTAAGCCGCCAGTTCCTGCTTGCCGATGCTCGTGCCGGCGCCCATGGACGAGCTGTCGAACTTGGTGCCACCGCCCGAGGAACTGCCGGTCGTGACAACGGTTTCGAGGACGTTGCTGCCGCGAAAGCGCAGCTCCAAGCTCTGGGTTTCGGCCAGGGCCAGGTAGACGTCGTTCTGGACTTCACGGTCACTGCCCTTGACTGCAGTGACGGTGTAGGGGCCGCCGACGCGCAGGCCGCGGGCCGAGAAGCGGCCTTCGCCGTCGGTCGTCAGCGTGTTGGTCGAGCCCGATTCGCGGTGCACGATGGTGACCGAGGCCCCTGCCAGCGGCTTGCCGTCGGCGCCGATCACCTGGCCGGCGATCGCCGCCGTCGTGTTCTGCGCCATGGCCGGTGCGGCAGCCACGATGGCCACCGCGGCGCACAGCGCCGACAGCGGGAATCCAGACCCAAACCTGTTGCTCATCCCAATCACTCCTGTTGTGCGCGCGCCAGACGCGCGGCTGATGTGTCGAAAGTGGTCACGAAAACGTCACACGACGCGCTCGCTGTTGCCTCGCCAAAGCACCCGAAAACCAGGCGCGGCCGCAACGGTGACGGAATTGTCATGACTTTCTGTGACAGAACTTTACGGGTAAGTCAGAAGTGGCCTGTTTCAGACATTGCCGGTCCGGAAAATGCACTTCGCCAGTGCACGCGCGTCAACGACCCCGTCCCGCTTCGAGCCTCTGAATCCTGGTTTTTGTAGAGCAGACTCCGAGCAAATGCACTAATTTGGTGCCATTCGTCAGCAATGTAAACATCACATTCGCTGCTCTGCCCCTGTCGTGAAATCACTACAAACGCCCGAAACAAAGCCACTTCTAAGATCGCCGCCTCGCTCACGTCCCACCGCCATGCTCCTTCCCACCTCCTTGCGCCTCGGCGCCGGCCTCGCTCTTGTCACACTGCTTGCCGCCTGCACGACGCAGCAGCAGCAAAAGACCACCGAGCTGACGCTGTTCTCCATCAACGACTTCCACGGCAACATCCAGCCGGCCCAGCCGACGCCGCTGATGCCGCGTGTGGCCAACCCGGCCACCGGCGAGGTCAAGCCCCAGCCCGCCGGTGGTGTGGCCTACCTGGCGACGGCCCTCGCCGAGTTGCGCGCCAAGCACCCGGACTCCCTCGTCGTTGCCGGCGGCGACCTGATCGGTGCTTCGCCGCTGATCTCCAACCTGCTGCGCGATGAGCCGACGCTGGCGGCCATGTCCCAGCTGGATATCTCGGCGAGCGCCCTGGGCAACCATGAGCTGGATGCCGGCCTGCCGGAACTGCTGCGCAAGGCACATGGCGAGTGCGGCCCGAGCGAATGCCTGTGGCCCGGCTTCAAGGGTCCCGGCTTTCCCTACCTTGGCGCCAACGTGCTGGACGCGGCCACCGGCAAGCCGCTGCTGCCCACCCACGTCGTCAAGCAGGCCGCCGGCTTCAAGATCGCGATCGCCGGCGTCGCGACGCTGGAGACGCCGCACGTCATCGTCGCGCGTGCCATCAAGGGCATCCGCTTCGCCGACGAGGCCGACACACTGAACGCCCTGGTGCCCCAGCTCAAGGCCGAGGGCGCCCAGGTGCTGGTGGCCGTCATGCACGAAGGCGGTGTGCAAGGCCCCAACGCCAGCGCCAACGACCCGAGCTACGCCTGCCCGACGCTGACCGGCCGCGTGCAGGACATCGCCAAGCGCCTGGACCCCGCCTACGCCATCATCATCGGCGGCCACACCCACCAGGCCTACACCTGCAAGATCGACGGCCGTCTCGTCGTGCAGGCCGGCAGCTACGGCGGTTGGATCACCGAAAGCCGCCTCACCCTCGACGCCACCGGCCAAGTGCTGGACGCCCAGGCCGTCAACCACCCGGTGCTGCAATCCGTCTACGCGCCCAACCCGGCGCTGGTCGACCTGGTGGCCCGCGCCGCTGCGCTGACCGAAGCCGCGCGCAACAAGCCCGTGGCCATGCTGCCCCGCGGCGCGACGCGCAGTGCCAAGGAACCCAATGGCGACTCCTGGCTCGGCAACCTCATCGCCGACAGCCAGCTCGCCTTCGCCCGCAAGCAGGGCCCGGCCGACATCGCCTTCATGAACTCGGGCGGCATCCGCGCCGATCTGACCGTCGAGCCCGGCAAGCCGACGACGATGAGCGATCTGCTCGCCATCCAGCCCTTCGGCAACGACATCGTCGTGCTGACGCTGACCGGCCAGCAGCTCTACGACATCCTGCTGCGCCAGTTGCCCAAGGCAACCGACTCGGCGCCACGCATGCTGCAGCCTTCTTCCACGCTGCGCTACCGCTGGCGCATGGGTGCCGACGGCACGGCCCAGCTGGGCGAGATCCTGGTCGACGGCCAGTCGCTGAACCGCGGGCGCGATTACCGCGTCGTCGTCAACAACTTCCTGTCCGAAGGCGGCGACGCCCAGCAGGGATTCCGCCACGGCCGCGACCGCGTCGTGCTGGGCACGGACATCGACGCCCTCGTCGCGCTGCTGCGCGACAACCCGCAGGCCCTGTCGCAGGCGGCCGTCGGCCGCATCGTGCGTGAGTGACTCCACAGGACTGCTGCCCTAGCTAGGGCAAACCTGTCACTACTTGCAGCGACCCCGCCCCGGCGTTTTGGCGGGTCGGTCCTAGACTCATGACGTCCGGCACCCCTGGCCGGACGCCGGCGGTTCGGGGGAGCGATGGCGGCGTGTGACATGCAAGGTGGCGGAAGTGCCGAGCACCGGTTCGGGCTTTCGGCCCCGGTCACGGCCAGCCCGCTGATCCGTGAGGTCATGGCCCACCTGCCGTGCGGCCTGGCTGTGTTCGACGCCGAACGCCGCCTGCTCGTGCACAACGCCGAATTCGAGCGCCTGCTCAATGTGCCGGCCTCGCTGTTCGAAGAACCTCCGCTGCGCTTCGACGACCTCATCAGCTTCTTCGCCGCGCGGGGCGACTACGGCCAGGGCGAGCACGCTCGCGCCGCCGTTGAGGCCGCGCTGGCCCTGGGCCGCGACCAGCGCGCCAATCGCCTGGAAACCTATCGCACCGGCGAGCGCCTCATCGAGGCCCGCACCGCACCCCTGCCCGACGGCGGCCTGGTGCTCACCTGCCTGGACTTGACGCCGCAGGCCCAGGCCCGCCTGGCCGCCGAGCGCGCGTCGCAAGCCAAGACGCGCTTCCTGGCCAACATGAGCCACGAGATCCGCACGCCGATGAACGCGGTGCTGGGCATGCTGCGCCTCTTGCAGAAGACGCCGCTGGACGCCCGCCAGCGCGACTACGCCGTCAAGAGCGAAGGCGCCGCACGCAGCCTGCTCGCCCTGCTCAACGACATCCTCGACTTCTCCAAGATCGAGGCCGGCCGTCTCGGCCTGGACCCGCATCCCACGCGGCTGGACGAGCTGCTGCGCGACCTCTCCGTCATCCTCGCGGCCCATGTCGACAAGCGCGAGCTGGAGCTGCTCTTCGACCTCGATGCGACGCTGCCGCCGGTCATCGTCGCCGACGCGCTGCGCCTGCAGCAGGTGCTCACCAACCTGGCCAGCAACGCGATCAAGTTCACCGCGGCCGGCGAGGTCGTGCTCGGCATTCAGCGTGTATCGCAGAGCGCCGGCAGCGTCGTGCTGGAGTTCTCCGTGCGCGACACCGGCATCGGCATCGCGCCAGACCAGCTGGACCGCATCTTCTCCGGCTTCATCCAGGCCGAGGCCTCGACAGCGCGGCGCTTTGGCGGCACCGGCCTGGGCCTGGCCATCAGCCGCCGCCTCGTGCGCCTGATGGGCGGCGACATCCATGTCGACAGTACACCTGGCAAGGGCAGCCGCTTCAGCTTCACGCTGAGTTTCGGCCTGCCGACCGAGGAATCCGCGCCCATGCCGCGCCAAGTCCTGCAGGCTCTCGTCATCGACGACCACGCCGAGGCGCGCCGCATCATCGGCAGCCTGGCCGAGTCGCTGGGCTGGCAGGTCAGGCTGGCGGCCGGCGGCGCCGAAGCGCTGACGCTGGCAGAGGCGCTCGCGCCCGAGGTCGTGCTGCTCGACTGGGTCATGCCCGGCATGGACGGCTGGCAGACCGCCGTGCACCTGCGCCAGCGCCTCGGCCCCGAGCCGCTGATCCTGATGGTCACCAGCCACGACCGCGAACGCCTCGCCCAGCGAAGCGCCGCCGAACAGGCCCTGCTCGACGGTTTTCTCGTCAAGCCCATCACCGCGACGACGCTGAACCAGGCGGTCGCCGCCGCCATCCAGGCGCGCTGCGGCGACGACGCGCCCGCCGAACTCGCGCCACAGCGCCTGGCCGGCCTGAAGCTCCTCGTCGTCGAGGACAACCCCGGCAACCAGCAGGTCACGCGCGAGCTGCTCGAACTCGAAGGCGCCGTCGTCACGGTGGCCGGCGACGGCCAGCAGGCGCTGACGCTGCTGGCGCAGACGCGCGGGCGCACCGGCTTCGATGCCGTGCTGATGGACGTGCAGATGCCCGTCATGGATGGCACGACCGCCACGCGGCTGCTGCGTCGCCAGCTGGGCCTGCGCCTGCCCGTCATCGCGATGACGGCCGGTGCGATGGAGACCGAACGCCAGGCGTGCCTGGACGCCGGCATGGACGAGCACATCGGCAAGCCCTTCGACCCCGACACCCTGGTCGCCGTGCTCAGGCGCCGCTGCGGGGCTGCGCCCGCGCAGGACAAGGCCGCGCCCGCCGAACTGCCGCCCGCGTTGCTGGCCGACGCAGGCCGCGCCGGCATCGCGCTGGCCGAGGCGCTGGCGCGCATGTCCGGCCGCGTCGAGCTCTTCGAGCGCACGCTGGCCGCCCTGCACGAGCAGGACCGCAAGCTGGCCCATGCGCTGGCCGAGGGCGGCCATGCCGCCACGCGCGGCCTGCATGGCTTTCGGGGCCTGGCCGCCATGCTGGGCGCCGAACAGCTCGCCGCGCTGGCCGCCGAGGGCGAACACGCCGCCGCGCCCGACGACGACTGGCGACACCGCTTCCTCGAGCGCCGCCAGGCCGACCTCGCCGCGCTCGACCGCCTCGCCGCCGACCTGTCCGCTCGCCAGGCCGTGCACGCGCTGCACGCCGAACAGGATCGCCCCGTGCCGACGGGCAGCCTCGCGCAGCGCCTGGACACGCTGACCACGCTGCTGGACGGGGCCGACCTCGAGGCGCTGGACGCCCATCAGGCCCTGCGCCCACAGCTGAACGGCGAGACCGACGCCGACACCACCGCCGCGCTGGATGCCGCCATGACCTCGCTCGACTTCGGCACCGCGCTGACGCTGTGCCGGCGCGTGCGCGCGGCGCTGGAGGCGCGGCCATGATGCAGATCTCGCTGCCCGAGCGCACGCCGCTGCTGCCCGGCCACACGCTGCCCGGTCGGCGCCCTCGCCTGCTGATCGTGGACGACCAGCCCGTCAACATCCAGGCTCTGCACCGCGTCTTCGCGGCCGACTGCCAGGTGCTGATGGCCACCGACGGCGCCCGCGCGCTGCAGCTGTGCCGCGACCGCCAGCCCGACCTCGTGCTGCTGGACGTGCAGATGCCTGGCATGGACGGCCACGAACTCTGTGCCGAGTTGAAGGCCGACCCCTTGCTGCGCGGCATCGCCGTCATCTTCGTCACCTCGCAGGACCATCCCGACGACGAGACCCGCGCGCTGGACGCCGGCGCGGCCGACTTCATCACCAAGCCCTTCAACCCGACCATCGTGCGCGCCCGCGTGCGCACCCAGCTCACGCTCAAGGCCCAGGCCGACCTGCTGCGCGAACTCGCCTTCGTCGACGGCCTGACCGGCGTGCACAACCGGCGGCACTTCGATGAGCGCTTCCTCGCCGAGTCGCGCCGCGCCCAGCGCACGCGCTCGCCGCTGGCCGTCGTGCTGGCCGACGTCGACCATTTCAAGCGCTACAACGATGCGCTTGGGCATCTCGCGGGAGACGACTGCCTGCGCCGCGTGGCCGCGGCCTTGCGCGCCTGCCTGCGCCGGCCCACGGACCTGCTGGCGCGCTACGGCGGCGAGGAGTTCGTCTGCCTGCTGCCGGACACCGACCTGGCCGGCGCCATCGGCGTCGCGCAGCTGATGGAGGACACGGTGCGGGCGCTGTCGCTTCCGCATCCAGGGGTGGAGGGTTGCGTGACCATCAGCCTCGGCGTAGCCGCGGGGAACCAGGCGCAGGGGCTGGTGGAGGCGGCCGATCGAGCCTTGTATCTGGCGAAGGCGGCGGGACGGGGGAGAGTGAGTTGGGTGGAAGGCTGAATCGGCTTTCCATCAGGATGGATGGGAATGCTCGGAATCGGCTGGACCGATTCCTCGGGCCTCCGGGCCCGTGCCTGCGGCACGTCCGAGGACAGCCGCTGGCTGTCCTTGAGCGAACCGTTGGTTCTCATCCCAAGACCCGCTTTCCAAATGCGAACGGCCCCTTCTGGGGCCGTCTGCATTTGGAGCGGGTGATGGGAATCGAACCCACGTAGTCAGCTTGGGAAGCTGAAGTTCTACCATTGAACTACACCCGCACAGGGCCGCGAGTTTACAGGGCTGCGGCGACGCCACGCGGGCCTGCAAACGAGAGTCATACAACGGCCCACACGGCTACAGTCGCGCGCATGACGTCTCCCGCTGTCTCGCGTCCGCCCGCCACTCTGTTGATTGCGTGGCGCCAGCTGCTGCGGGACTGGCGGGCCGGTGAGTTGCGGCTGCTGATGCTGGCTGTGGCGCTGGCCGTCGCGGCGCTGTGCGCGGTGGCCTTCCTGTCGGACCGGCTCGACCAGGGCCTGCGCCGCGATGCGGCCCAGTTGCTCGGCGGCGACGCCGTCGTCGCGAGCGACCAGCCCACGCCCCAGCCCCTTCTCGATCTGGCCAGCGAGCTGCACCTGACCGCCGTGTGCAGCGCGACCTTCCCGAGCATGGCCCGCACTGACGAGGCCCGCGGCGGCGAGAGCCGGCTGGTTGCCGTCAAGGCCGTCGGCGGCGGCTACCCGCTGCGCGGCCGCATCGCGCTGCGCGAGGCCCTGCCCGGCCGTGGCGGCGCGCCCGCCCCCGGCGAGGTCTGGGCCGACCCGGCGGTGGCCGATGCCTTGAACCTCAAGCTTGGCGACACGCTGCTGCTCGGCGACGCCAGCCTCAAGCTCGCTGCGCTGATCGAAACCGAACCTGACCGCGGCGCCGGCTTCATGAACTTCGCGCCGCGCGTGATGCTGGGCGAGGCGGATCTCGCCGCCACCCACCTGGTGCAGCCGGCCAGCCGCATCACCTACCGCCTGGCGCTGGTGCCCGGCGCGGGCGCGGCGCCCGACGCGGTGCGGCGCTTCGTCACCGGCGCTGAGCAGCTCGTCGAGAAGGACAAGCTGCGCGGCGTGCGCCTGGAGTCGCTGGAATCCGGCCGCCCTGAAATGCGCCAGACGCTGGACCGCGCGGCGCGCTTCCTGCGCCTCGTGGCGATGCTGTCGGCCCTGCTCGCTGCGGTGGCGGTGGCGCTGGCAGCGCGCGACTTCGCGGCTCGGCACCTGGACGACTGCGCCATGCTGCGCGTGCTCGGTCAGCCGCAGCGGCGCATCGCCTGGGCCTATGGCCTGGAGTTCACGCTGGCCGGCCTCGCCGCCAGCCTGGCCGGCGTGCTGATCGGCCTGGCGCTGCACCAGGTCTTCGTGTCGCTGCTCGCCGGCCTCATCGAGGTGAACCTGCCACCGCCCAGCGTCTGGCCGGCATTGCTGGGCCTGGGCCTGGGCTTGTCGCTGCTGATCGGCTTCGGCTTGCCGCCGGTGCTGCAGCTGGCCGCCGTGCCGCCGCTGCGCGTCATCCGTCGTGACCTGGGCGCGCCCAAGGCCGGCTCGCTGCTGGTGCTGGGCGCTGGCGTGGCAGGCCTCGCGGCCATCCTCGTCGTGCTGGCGGGCGACGTGAAGCTGGGCGCCATTGCCGCGGCCGGGTTTGCCGCCGCGGTGCTGCTGTTCGCGGGGCTGGCCTGGGTGGCGGTCAAGCTGCTGCGCCGCCTGGTGCCGGTCAACGTCAGCGGCACGGGCGTGCCGCGCTGGCTGCTGCTGGCCACGCGCCAGGTGGCGGCGCGGCCTGGCTTTGCCGTCATGCAGGTGGCGTCGCTGGCCGTGGGCCTGCTGGCCCTGGCGCTGCTGGTGCTGCTGCGCACCGATCTCATCGACAGCTGGCGGCGCGCCACGCCGGCCTCGGCGCCGGACCGCTTCGTCATCAACATCCAGCCCGATCAAGGCGAGGCCTTTCGCAAGACGCTGGTGGATGCCGGCGTGACGAATTTCGACTGGTTCCCGATGATCCGCGGGCGCCTGACCACCATCAACGGCGACGCTGTCCAGGCCAAGCGCTTTGCCGAGGAGCGCGCCCAGCGCCTGGCCGAGCGCGAATTCAACCTCAGCCACAGCAGCGAGCTGCCGGCGCACAACCAGGTCGTGGCGGGCCATTGGGGTGAGGCCAAGGCCGGTGAGCTGGGCCTGAGCGTCGAGGAAGGCCTGGCGACGACGCTCGGGCTCAAGCTCGGCGACCAGCTCGCCTTCGACATCGCCGGCCAGCCGGTGCAGGGCCGCATCACCAGCCTGCGCAAGGTGGACTGGTCGTCGATGCGCGTCAACTTCTTCGTGCTCTTCGAGGCCGCCGCCCTGCCCGACCTGCCGGCCACGCAGATTGCCGCTTATCGAACACCGGGCATGCCGGCGGGCGCCAAGCTGGACCGCGAACTGGCACGGCGCTTCCCCAACCTGACCGTCATCGACGTATCGGCCCAGCTCAACCAGGTGCAGGGCGTGCTGGACCAGGTCATCCAGGCGGTGCAGTTCCTGTTCAGCTTCACGCTGGCGACCGGCCTCGTCGTGTTGCTGGCGGCCGTGGGCAGCACGCGCGAGGCGCGCACGCGCGAGTTCGCGCTGATGCGGGCCCTGGGCGCGCCGGGCAGTCTGCTGGCCCAGGTGCAGCGCGCCGAGCTGCTGGGCGTGGGCGCGCTGGCCGGCTTCCTGGCCGGTGCCGTGGCGCTGGTGCTGGCGGCGCTGCTGGCGCGCTTCGTGTTCGAGTTCGACTGGCACATCAAGCCCTGGGTGCCGCTGGCGAGCGCCATCTGCGGCGCGCTGCTGGCCTGGGGTGCGGGCTGGTGGAGCCTGCGCGGCGTACTGCAGCGACCGGTGGTGCAGACGCTGCGGGAGGCCCAGGCCGAATGAAGACGCCACGCGCGGTGTCGGGCCGCGACGTCGGCCGCTATCTCGCGCTCTCGGCGGGCATCACCCTCGTCTACTACCTGCTGGGCCGGCTGGGCCTCTTGATGGTGCTGCCGCCCTACCAGGTGGCGCCCATCTATCCGGCCGCCGGCTGGGGATTGGCGGTGCTGCTGGTGCTGGGGCTGCGCTACCTGCCGGCCGTGGCGCTGGGGTCCTTCGTCGTGCAGGCCACGACGATGGGCGAGATGGGCGGCGTCGATGGCGGCGTGCTGGGGCTGTCGGTGGGCATAGGCTGCGGCGCGGCGCTGCAGGCGGCGGCCGGCGCGCTGCTGATGCGGCGCTGGTGCGGCCGGCCGCTGCTGCTGGCCTTGCCGCGCGAGGTGGCGGGTTATCTGGCGGCCGCGGCGCTCGCCGGTCTCGTCAGCCCCAGCTGCGCGACGCTGCTGCTGAAGGCCTTCGGTGTCATCGCCACGGCGCAGATGGGCCTGGTCTGGACCGTGTGGTGGACGGGCGACCTGATGGGCGTGCTGATCGCCACGCCCATCACGCTGGCATTGATCGGCCACCCCCGTTCGGCCTGGGCAACGCGGCGCTTCAGCGTCGGCCTGCCGATGCTGCTGACGAGCCTGCTCGTCGGCCTGGGCGTGGCCGCGACGACGGAATGGGACCGGCAGCGCAACCGGTCCGACTTCGCACGCGACGCGACCAGCGCGGCCCAGGACCTGGCCGGCCGGCTGCGCGAGCCGCTGCTGGTGCTGGAAGGCGTGCACGGCCTCCTGAAGGTGAAGCCGCGGCCCACGCGCGACGAGTTCGCGCGGGCCACCAGCGGCTTTCTGACCGAAGACAGCCCGTTGATCGCGCTCGGTCTGACGCTGCGCGTCGCCCGCGCCGACGTCGCACGCTTCAATGCCGCGGCCGTGGCCGACGCCTTCCCGGGCGGCTACCAGGCCCGTGACCGCACGCGCGCCGGCGACCTGCGCGTGCCGGTCGACGAAGACATGATGGCCATCCGCCTCATCGAGCCGCTGTCGCGCAATGTCGGCGCATTGGGCGTCAACGTGCGCACCATCCCCGGCGCGCGCGCGGCCATCGAGAAGGCCGCGCCCCTGGGCCAGGCGGTGGCGTCGGCGGGCTTCCAGCTGTCGCAGGACCGCGAGGGCGCGGTCGGCGTGGTCGTCTACCAGCCGCTGTACCGAGGCCAGGCGGCGCCGAGCGAGCAGGCGCTGGACGGCGTTGTCTTCGCGACGCTGCGGCCCGACCTGCTGCTGTCGCGCCTGGCCTCGCACTGGCCCGATCACGTCGGCGCCTGCCTCATCGACCTGGAGCCCGGCGTCGCCTTTCCGCGACTGGGCGGGCGGCCCGGCTGCGAGGCCGTACAGCGCGGCGACGACGCGACGCTACCGCTGGTGAAGATGCCGCTGGAGTTCGGCGGCCGGCACTGGGAGGTGCGCGTCTACGACCTGCCGGGCCTCGTGCAGGCGCCGGGGCGCAGCTGGGCCTTCGCGCTGGTGGGCCTGCTGGCCACGGCCCTGGTGGGCGCGCTGCTGTTGCTGATGTCGGGCCGGACCCAGCATGTCGAGGCGCTCGTGAGCGAACGCACGGCAGCGCTGGAGCGCGAGATCGCCAATCGCGCCCAGGGCGAGCGCGCGCTGGACCAGAGCGAGCAGCGCTTTCGCAGCATCTTCGAGACGGCGCCCATCGGCATCGCCTTCACCGACCTGAATGGCGGCTTCCAGGAGGTCAATGCGCACTTCTGCAATCTGGTCGGCCGCCCGGCCGAGGCGCTGATCGGGCGGCGTTCCATCGACGTGACTCACGAGGACGACCGTCGCGAGGACATCCGCATGGGCCGCCGGCTGATGCGCGGCGAGATCCCCTTCTACCGACGCCTGAAGCGCTACGTGCACCCCGATGGCCGCATCGTGCACGCACGCGTGCTCGTCAGCCTGCTGCGCGGCAGCGACGGGCGGCCGCACCGGCTGGTGGGCGTCGTCGAGGACATCACCGACCAGCTGCGCATCGAGGAGCTGGACCGGGCCCGCGAGGCCGCCGAGGCGGCCAACCAGGCCAAGAACGAGTTCCTGTCGCGCATGAGCCATGAACTGCGCACGCCGATGAATGCCATCCTCGGCTTCACGCAGTTGATGCAGATGGACGCCAGCGAGCCGCTGTCCCCCGCCCAGCGCAGCCGCGCCCAGCAGATCTCGCAGGCCGGCTGGCACCTGCTTGAGATGATCAACGACACGCTGGACCTGTCGCGCATCGAGGCCGGCTCGCTGCGCCTGGAACCGGTCGTGCTGGAGCTGCCGCCGCTGCTGGCCCGTGCGCTGGCGCTGGTGCAGAACCACGCGGCCGAGCGCGGCCTGGCCATCAGCCAGCGCCTGGACCCCGGCGCGCTGCGCCTGGTGGGCGACCCGACGCGGGTCACGCAGGTGCTGACCAACCTGCTCAGCAATGCCGTCAAGTACAACCGCGCCGGCGGCAGCGTCGCCATCGAGGCGCACAGCCCCGCGCCGGGCTGGGTCGAGATCGCCGTGCGCGACACGGGCCTAGGCCTGAGCGAGGAGCAGCGCGCCGCCCTCTTCCAACCCTTCAACCGCCTCGGGCGCGAACGCAGCGGCCTGCCCGGCACCGGCATCGGCCTGGTCATCAGCCAGCGCCTGGCCGAGATGATGGGCGGCAGCCTGCGTGCGGAGGCCGTCGATGGCCCCGGCGCCTGCTTCGTGCTGCGCCTGCCCGCCGCCGGCGCGGCGACGCCGGCGACCTTGGAGGCCCGCCAGCAGGAGCCGGCCGCCCCGCAGGCCGGCCCACACCGGCGCGTGCTCTATGTGGAGGACAACCCGATGAACGTCGAGGTCATGCGCGGCGTCGTGGAGCAGCGCCCCGGCCTGGAGCTGGAGATCGCGACGACGGCCGAGGCCGGGCTGCGTGCGCTGCACGAGCGCCCGCCGGCCCTGCTGCTGCTGGACTGGCAGCTGCCCGACGGCGACGGCCTGACGCTGCTGGCCCGGCTGCGCGAACTCGGCAGCACGCCGCCGCCGGTCATCGTCGTGTCGGCCAATGCGCAGCCCGAACAGATCGCGCTGGCCCATACGGCCGGTGCCGAGCACTATCTGACCAAGCCGCTGGACGTGGGCGAGCTGCTGGCCCTGGTTGACGAATTGTTGGCATCGGGCCCGGCAGCGGAGGGGGCAGAATGAGGGCCTTCCCCTTCCTCCAGCGCAGCGCCCGATGAGCTCCACCGACCTCGTTCCCAGCACCGGTGCCCAGGCCATGCAAACCCTGGGCCGCGCCGACGGCCGCCAATTCCTGACCTTTCGTATCGCCGAGGAGGAATACGGCCTGGACATCCTGCGCGTGCAGGAGATCCGCTCCTACGAAGCACCCACCCGTGTCGCCAACGCACCGAGCTTCGTCAAGGGCGTCGTCAACCTGCGCGGCGTCATCGTGCCCATCCTGGACCTGCGGCTGCGCCTGGGCCAGACGGGCGAATACAACGCCTTCACGGTGGTCATCGTGCTGAACGTGTCCGGCCGCGTCGTCGGCATCGTCGTCGACTCGGTGTCGGACGTGCTGGAGCTGAGCGCCGGCGAAATCAAGGCCCGCCCCGAGGTGCCGGCCGCCATGGACGCCCGCTTCATCACCGGCCTGGGCAAGATCGGCGATCGCATGCTGATCCTGCTGGACATCGAAGCGATGATCAAAAGTCCGGATTTCGGGCTCGTCGACTAACAAAAGTTAGTGACCGCACACTGTTTAAACCTCAGCAACACTGCGTTGCTACAGCAACATCGTTGGGCTTAGCACTCGCCAAAGCAGAGTGCTAATATCTCGCTCACCGGGGCATTCCACGCCGCGGCTTAGCAAGGATTCAAGACGATGTCTGCTTCATCCGCCATTGCCGTCCGCGACCCCTGGGCCCTTGTGCCCTCGCTGGGCAATCTGGACGCGTACATCTCCGCCGTCAACCGCCTGCCGCTGCTGACGGCGGAGGAAGAAGGCGCTGCCGCACGCAGCCTGCGCGACAAGGGCGACCTGGAAGGCGCCGGCCGGTTGGTGCTGTCCCACCTGCGCCTGGTGGTGGCCATCTCGCGCCAGTACATGGGCTATGGCCTGCCCCAGGGCGACCTGATCCAGGAAGGCAACGTCGGCCTGATGAAGGCCGTCAAGCGCTTCGACCCGGACCAGGGCGTGCGCCTGGTCAGCTATGCCATGCACTGGATCAAGGCCGAGATCCACGAGTACATCCTGAAGAACTGGCGCATGGTCAAGGTCGCAACGACCAAGGCCCAGCGCAAGCTGTTCTTCAACCTGCGCTCCATGAAGCACCAGCTCAAGGCCGGCCAGGATGACGCCTCGACGCACCGCAACACCCTGACCGACGCTGAGGTGGCCCATGTGGCCAGCACGCTGAACGTCAAGCGTGAGGAAGTGCTGGAGATGGAAACCCGCATGTCGGGCGGTGACGTGGCGCTGGAGCCTCAGACCGACGACGAGGGCGAGAGCTTCGCGCCCATCGCCTATCTGGCCGACGACAGCCATGAGCCGACGCGCGTCATCGAGGCGCGCTCCCGCGACGAACTCGCCGGCAACGGCATCGGCCGTGCGCTGGACGTGCTGGACCCGCGCAGCCGCCGCATCGTCGAGGAGCGCTGGCTGAAGGTGAACGACGATTCATCGGGCGGCATGACGCTGCACGAGCTGGCCGCCGAGTACGGCGTGTCCGCCGAGCGCATCCGCCAGATCGAAGTGGCGGCGATGAAGAAGATGAAGAAGGCGCTGACCGAGACGGCCTGAGCCTCGGTCGCCCCAGGAAAAAGGCCCCTCGCGGGCCTTTTTCTATTTCTTGGCGGCGGTGTCCTTGGCTTCCGCCAGCAGCAGCTTGATGTCGTCCGCCAGCGGCTGGGCGCCGGCGCCGTAGCGGGCGTAGACGCGCACGCGGCCTTCGGTGTCGAAGATGAAGCTCGCGGCGGTGTGATCCATCGTGTAGGTCTCGGGCGTCTTGCCCGGTACCTTGGCATAGAAGATCTTGAACTCCTTGGCGGCGGCCTGGGTCTGCTCCTCGCTGCCGCGCAGGCCGATGAAGCTGGGGTCGAAGCTGGCGAGGTAGGGCTTGAGCAGTGCGGCCGTGTCGCGCTCGGGGTCGATGGTGACGAAGATGCCCTGCACCTTGTCGCCGTCGGCGCCCAGCGACCGCTTGACCTCGGCGATCTCGGCCATCGTCGTCGGGCAGACGTCGGGGCATTGCGTGTAGCCGAAGAAGACCACCAGCACCTTGCCCTTGAAGTCGGCCAGCGAACGGACACGGCCGTCCTGGTCGGTCAGGTTCAGAGTCTTGGCGTAGTCGGCGCCGGTCAACTCGATGCCCTTGAAGGCGGGCTTGTCGGGACCGGCCTTCTGGCAGCCCGCGAGGGCGAGAGCGGCCAATGCAGCGAGGGCGAAACGGCGAGTGCTCATGGGAGGTAGTGGTCGATCAACAGGGCTGCGAAGAGCAGCGACAGATGCCAGATGGAGAACCAGAAGGTCCGCCGCGCGAGCATCTCCGAATACGAGCGCCAGAGCCGGAAGGCATAGCCGCAAAAGCCCAGGCCCAGCGCCACGGCGCAGACCAGGTAGAACCAGCCGCTCATGCCGGTCAGGAAGGGCAGCAGCGTGGCTGCGAACAGCACCCAGGTGTAGAGGAAGATCTGCAGCCGCGTGTAGTCGTTGCCGTGCGTGACCGGCAGCATGGGCAGGCCAGCGCGGGCGTAGTCCTCGGCGCGGTACAGCGCCAGCGCCCAGAAGTGCGGCGGCGTCCACAGGAAGATGATGAGGCACAGCAGCCAGGGCTCGGGGCCCAGGTCACCCCGCAGCGCGGCCCAGCCCAGCACCGGTGGCATCGCGCCCGACGCGCCGCCGATGACGATGTTCTGCGGCGTCGTGGGCTTGAGGACGACGGTGTAGATGACGGCGTAGCCGACGAAGGTGGCGAAGGTCAGCCACATCGTCAGCAGGTTCACGTACAGGCCCAGCAGCGCCATGCCGGCCGCGCACAGCAGGGCGGAGAAGGCCAGCGTTTGCGGGCGGCTCAGCTCGCCCTTGGCGGTGGCGCGCCAGGCGGTGCGTTTCATGCGCGCGTCGATGCCGTCCTCGATGAGGCAGTTGAATGCCGCAGCTGCGCCGGCGACCAGCCAGATGCCGGCTATTGCCGCGAGCATGGTCAGCGCCTGTTCGAGCGAAGGCAGCCCCGGCACGGCCAGGGCCATGCCGATGGCCGCGCAGAAGACGATGAGCTGGACGACGCGCGGCTTGGTCAGCTGGTAGAACTGCTGCCAGCGCGGGCTGTGCACAAAGGCACTGGCGGTGGACGTGGAGGCCATGGTCAAGTTTGCGCCTTCAGGCGCGCGAGCAAGGTGGTGAGCAGGGCCAGCAGCATCGCAGCGCCGGCGGTGTGAGCGAGGGCCGCGACGATGGGCCAGTCGAGCACGACGTTGGACAGGCCGGAGGCGAACTGCCAGCCGGCGGCGGCCAGCAGCCAGCGCGTCCAGGCCCGTGCGGGCCGGCCCGCGTGTCGATGGATGGCCCAGGCCAGTGCGAGGATGGCCGAAAGAACGACGACCGCGCCGATGCGGTGGGCCATGTGGATGGCGGCCAGCGCCTCGAAGCCGAGCCAGCCACCGCCGGCCCGCTGACCCAGCTCGCGCCAGAGCTGGAAGCCCTGCGCGAAGTCCAGCGGCGGCCACCACTGGCCGCCGTGGCAGGTGGGGAACTCGTCGCAGGCCAGCACCGCGTAGTTGGTGCTGACCCAGCCACCGAGCGCCACCTGGATCAGCGTCAGCACGAGGACGACTGCGGCGGCACGGCGCAACGGCGCAGGCACGGCCAGCGGCTGCGGCCCGTAGGCCTCGCGCTGCCAGGCCAGCAGCATCAGCAGGCCCATGCCGAACAGCAGGTGCAGCGTGACGATGGCGGGGAAGAGCTTCATCGTCACCGTCAGCGCGCCAAAGGCGCCCTGCACGCAGACCCAGACCAGCGTCAGCGTCGGCAGCCAGGGCGAGGGTGCGGCTTCGCTCGCATGGCGCTTGAGCCTCAAGCTCAGCACGGTCGTAACGAGGATGAGCAGGCCCACGCCGCTGGCGAGGTAGCGGTGGACCATCTCGATCCAGGCCTTGCCATGCGTGACCGGGCCGGTCGGCATCGCCGCCTGCGCCGCTTCGATGTGCTCGTGCGCGCCGGCCGGGCTGGCGGCGGAGTAGCAGCCCGGCCAGTCGGGGCAACCCAGGCCCGAGTCGGTCAGGCGCGTGAAGGCGCCGAAGACGATGAGGTCGAAGGTCAGGAACAGCGTCAGCAGCGTCAGCGCGCGCAACCGGCCCGCGGGCGTGCTGGCCCGCGAGCGCTGCCTCCACCAGATCAGCGGCCCGATGGCGACGGCGCCACCGATGGCAGCGACCTGGCCCAGCGGAAGCAGGAGCTCGTTCATCGGCCCGCGTTGTCCCAGCTCGCGCTGGCGCGCAGCAGCTTGTCGAGATCGGCCTTGAGCTTCTTGGGCTCCGGCGCGCCGGGCGCGCGCAGCATCCAGCGGCCCATCGGATCGACGACGTAGAAGTGGTCGGCCAGTGTCTGGCCGGCGGCCGGCTTGAGCCAGGCGTCCAAACGCTCGCGCGGCACGCGCAGCACGGTGACCTCGGCGCCTGGCTGGCTGATGGCCGCCAGCAGCTTGGCGTCGGGCAGCGCATCGCCGGGCACCAGCCAGAGCTTGTCGACGCGGCCACGCTCCTTGCCGAGCATTTCGCGCAGCTGGCGCTGCACATAAAGCTGGCGCTCGCAGGCCTCGCCGCAGGCGGCGGGCTGTACGACGGTCAGCAGCCACTGGCCGCGCAGCGATGCGGCGGGCACGGCGTGGCCTTGCAGGTCGGTCAGCGGCAGGTCGGCGGGCATGTCGATGGCCGGCGCGATCAGCTCGCCATAGGCCGAGCCACGCGGCTGCACGACGTAGAAGGTGAAGTAGGACGCGACGACGGGCGCCGCGCACAGGGCCAGCACGAGCAGCATCTGCCAGCGGCCGGCGCGCTGCCGCGGCACAGCCCGCGGGTCGGGCAGGCTGTGCACGGCGAAGCTGAGCGGCGTCAGCGAATCATGGCTGCTTGCGGAGCCGGGGGCGGACGAGTTGGAACCAGACATAGAGGGCGAGGATCAGCGCGCAGAGCGCGAACCATTGGAAGGCATAGCCGTAGTGCTTGTGCAGGCCGAGGTCGGGCGGGGGCCAGTGGCGCAGCAGGCCATCGTCGGCGCCGGAAGCGGCGGTCTGCACGACGGTCAGCGGCAGCAGCTTGAGGCCGGACTCGACGGCGAAGGCCGCAGGATCGAGATTTTGCCGGATCGCTCCGCTCGAGCCTGAACCGAGTTCGTAAAGCCGCGACGGCGAGGCGGCCAGACGGCCGACCACCTCGACTTCGCCGGCCGGCGTGGCAACGGGAGGCAGTTGCGTGCGGTCGACCTGGTTGCGCGGTGCCCAACCACGCTGCACCAGGATGGCCTCGGGGCGGCCCGCCAGCCGCAGCGGCGTCACGACGAAGAAGCCGGTGTGGCCATCCATGGGGCGGTTGTCCAGCCAGACGCTGCGCTCGGCGACCCAGGTGCCGCGCAGCGCGACGCGACGGTGCAGCTGATCGCCCCCGCCCAGGTCGGCGTTGGCGATGGCGGGGCGTTGTGCCTCGGCGTCGATGGCCGTCTGCAGCGCGATCTTCTGCGCGGCGCGGTCGAGCTGCCAGACGCCCAGGCGGGCCGTCAGCGCGGCGCCAAGCAGCGTCGCCGCCAGCAGCAGCCAGCCGCGGCGGTTCAGCACGGACGGACCCCGCGCGGATAATCCGCCGTCATGAAATTCGTGATCCTGATCGCCTTCATCGGCATCCTCGGCGCGCTGGCGGCAGCCGGCTTCTTCATGCTGCGCAATGGCCGCAGCGACAAGCGCGGGCCGAACATGGCGCGCGCGCTGGCGGTGCGCGTGGGCGTGTCGGTGGCGCTGTTCGCCTTCATCCTGTTCTGCTGGTTCATGGGCTGGATCGAGCCGACCGGGTTGCCAGTGCGGCGCTGATGCACGCCAACAAAAAAGCGCCGCTTGCGCGGCGCTTTGTCTTTGCAAGGCGCGCGCAGCGCCTTACATCCAGTAGACGATGACGTACAGGCCCAGCCAGACGACGTCGACGAAGTGCCAGTACCAGGCCGCGCCCTCGAAGCCGAAGTGATGCTCGGGCGTGAAGTGGCCCTTCATCAGCCGGATGGTGATGAACAGCAGCATCAACGCGCCCACGCAGACGTGGAAGCCGTGGAAGCCGGTCAGCATGAAGAAGGTCGAGCCGAACACGCCGGAGCTGAGCTTGAGGTTGAGCTCGGTGTAGGCGTGGTGGTATTCGAAGGCCTGGAAGCCCAGGAAGGTGGCGCCCAGCAGCACCGTGATCCACATGAAGGCGATGGTCTTGCCGCGGTTGCCGGCGATCAACGCGTGGTGGGCGATGGTCAGCGTGACGCCCGAGCTCAGCAGCAGCGCCGTGTTGATCGTCGGGATGGGCCAGGGGCCCATGGTGCTGAAGGCCTCGACCATGCCGCCCGGCGCGGCGGTGAAGCCAGCGGCCGTGCTCGGCCAGATGGCCTTGAAGTCAGGCCAGAGCAGCGAGTTCTCCAGGCTGCCCAGCGTCGGCACGGAGTAGAGCCGGGACCAGAACAGCGCGCCGAAGAAGGCGGCGAAGAACATCACTTCCGAGAAGATGAACCAGCCCATGCTCCAGCGGAACGAGACGTCGATGCGCTCGCTGTAGAGGCCGCCCTCACTCTCGCCGATGGCCTGGCGAAACCACTGCTGCAGCACGAAGGCCCAGAACAGCAGGCCGCCGAACAGGGAGTACATGCCCCATTCATGGCCGTTGACCCACTGGCCAGCGCCCAGGATGACGAAGAACAGGCCGGTCGCGGCCAGCACCGGATGCCGCGAGGGCGCCGGGATGAAGTAGTACGGGGTCTTGCCGTGGGTTGTCGCAGCCGACATGTCGTGCTCCTAGTTCTTTGCTCGTTCTGAACGTCGTTGTGGCCGGGCCGTCAGGCACCCGCCACGCCACTGCTGATGACCCAACGGACCAGCAGCACCAGCATCAATACAAACAGGGCCGCGCCAAGCACGCCCGCGATCACCACATGCACCGGGTTGAGCTTGGCCATGTCTTGCTCATGGTCCCTGCCCCGGCGCACGCCGAAAAAACTCCAGGCCACGGCCGAGATCGTCTGGCCCAGCGAGCCCTTGCGGCCCACGGCTTCCTTCAGATCCTTGCCGGGCTCGCTCACAGCGCGGCTCCCGTGCCCTTGGGGGCCTGGCCGAGCTTGACGCCACCCTTGCCGGCCACCTCGAAGAAGGTGTACGACAGGGTGATGGTCTTCACATCCTTGGGCAGCTTGGGGTCGATGACGAACACGACCGGCCACTGCTTGCTCTCGCCCGGCTTCAACGTGTACTCATTGAAGCAGAAGCATTCCAGCTTGTTGAAATGCGCGCTCGCCTGCATGGGCGCATAGCTCGGAATGGCCTGGGCAGCCATCGTGCGGTCCTGCACGTTCTTGAACTCGTACATGACCTGGGTCAGCTCGCCCGGGTGCACCGTCAGGTGGCGCACCGCCGGCTTGAAGTCCCAGGGGCCGCGCGCGTTGGTGTCGAACTCGACCGTGATCTCACGGCTGAAGTCGATCTGCCCGTTGCCGTTGGCCACGCCCTTCTCGGCCAGCAGCGTCTGCTTCTCGGCCAGCGACAGCACGTTGATGCCTAGAGCAGTGCAGATGGCCTTGTAGAAAAAGACCATCGCGTAGCTGAAGCAAAACATCATCGTCACAACCACCGCCAGCTTCACGAAGAGGTGGCGGTTGTCCTGGCGAAGCGCGGCGACGAACGAGCGAAGCGGCATTGCGGACGTCGCTCAGTGACCCAGCATCGTCATCTTGACGACGAAACCAAAGCCGAAGGCCAGGGCCACCGTCAGCAGGATCAACGCCAGACGGCGGTTGGCCTTGCGCTGTTCGGGCGTCATGGCGATCAACCGATGATCTTGGTGGCCGACGCGTTGAGCTTGGGCGGCTCTTCGAAGGTGTGGAAGGGCGCCGGCGACGGCACTTCCCACTCCAGGCCTTCGGCGGCTTCCCAGGGCTTTTGCGGGGCCTTCTCGCCCTTGCCGCGCATCGCCGGGACGACGACGAACAGGAAGAAGTAGACCTGCATCAGACCGAAGCCCAGAGCGCCGAGGGACGCGACCATGTTGAAGTCGGCGAACTGCATCGGGTAGTCGGCATAGCGTCGCGGCATGCCGGCCAGGCCCAGGAAGTGCATCGGGAAGAAGGTGATGTTGAAGAAGATCAACGAGCCCCAGAAGTGGATCTTGCCGCGCGTCTCCGAGTACATGACCCCGGTCCACTTCGGCGACCAGTAGTAGTAGCCGGCGAACATGCCGTACAGCGAGCCGGCCACCAGCACGTAGTGGAAGTGGGCCACGACGTAGTAGGTGTCCTGCAGCTGGATGTCGATGGGCGCCATGGCCAGGATGAGGCCGGTGAAGCCGCCCATCGTGAACACGAAGATGAAGCCGACTGCGAACAGCATCGGCGTCTCGAAGGTCATCGAGCCGCGCCACATCGTCGCCAGCCAGTTGAAGATCTTCACGCCCGTGGGCACGGCGATCAGCATGGTTGCGTACATGAAGAACAGCTGGCCCGTCACCGGCATGCCAGTGGCGAACATGTGGTGGGCCCAGACGATGAAGGACAGGATGGCGATGGAGGCCGTCGCGTACACCATCGATGCGTAGCCGAACAGGCGCTTGCGGGCGAAGGCCGGCACGATCTGGCTGATGATGCCGAAGGCCGGCAAGATCATGATGTAGACCTCGGGGTGGCCGAAGAACCAGAAGATGTGCTGGTACATGACCGGGTCGCCGCCGCCCGCGGGGTTGAAGAAGGCGGTGCCGAAGTGGCGGTCCGTCAGCGTCATCGTGATGGCGCCGGCCAGCACGGGCATGACGGCGATCAGCAGGTAGGCGGTGATCAGCCAGGTCCACGCGAACATCGGCATCTTCATCAGCGTCATGCCAGGCGCGCGCATGTTGAGGATGGTGACGATGATGTTGATGGAGCCCATGATGGACGAGGCGCCCATGATGTGCATCGCGAAGATGCCCGCGTCCATCGACGGGCCCATCTGGAGCGTCAGCGGCGCGTACAGCGTCCAGCCGGCGGCGGGGGCGCCGCCGGGCATGAAGAAGCTGCCCACCAGCATCAGGGCCGCGGGGATCAGCAGCCAGAAGCTGAAGTTGTTCATCCGCGCGAAGGCCATGTCACCGGCGCCGATCTGCAGCGGGATCATCCAGTTCGCGAAGCCCACGAAGGCCGGCATGATGGCGCCGAACACCATGATCAGACCGTGCATGGTCGTGAACTGGTTGAACAGCTCGGGGTTGAAGAACTGCAGGCCCGGCTGGAACAGCTCGGCGCGGATGCACAGCGCCAGGATGCCGCCGATCATCAGCATCGTGAAGGAGAACAGCAGGTAGAGGGTGCCGATGTCCTTGTGGTTGGTCGCGAACACCCAGCGGCGCCAGCCGTGGGGGGCGTCGTGATGTTCGTCGTGGTCGTGGGCATGGTCGTCACCATGACCCGCATGAACACCGTGGGGGGGAAGCACTGCACTCATTTGGATTCCTCTGATTCGGTGTTCGGAATTACTTGCGGGCGGCCTGGACTTCGGACGGCTGCACCGTCTGACCCGTCTTGTTCGACCAGCTGTTCTTCGTGTAGGTCACGACGGCGGCGATCTCGGTGTCGTTCAGCTGCTTCCATGACGGCATGCCCTTGTCCATGCGGCCGTTCAGCACGACCTGGACCTGCTGGAGCTTGTCCTCGCTCAGCACGACGGGCGAGCCGTCCAGCGGCTTGATCGGGCCGGCGCCCTTGCCGTCGGGCTTGTGGCAGACGGCGCAGTTGGCTGCGTAGATCTTCTCGCCGCGGGCGATCAGCGCCGCCTGCTCCCAGACCTTGCTCGGATCATCGGCCTTGGCGGCGATTTCCTTCTTCTTGCCGTCCACCCACTTGGTGTAGTCCTCGGCGGACACCACCTTCACGTGGATGGGCATGTAGGCGTGCTCCTTGCCGCACAGCTCGGCGCACTGGCCATAGTAGTCGCCCACCTTCTCGGCCTTGAACCAGGTGTCGCGCACGAAGCCGGGGATGGCATCCTGCTTGACGCCGAAGGCCGGCACCATCCAGGCGTGGATGACGTCGTTGGCCGTCGTGATGATGCGGATCTTCCTGTCCACCGGCACCACCAGCGGGTTGTCGACCTTGAGCAGGTAGTTGTCGACCTTCTCGGGATGACCTGAGTTGGAGGACTCGCGCTGCTCGGTGTCCAGCGTGGCCAGGAAGCCGATGCCCTCGCCCTCGCCCTTCAGGTAGTCATAGCCCCACTTCCACTGGTAGCCGGTGGCCTTGATGGTCAGGTCGGCATTGGTCGTGTCCTTCATCGCGACGACCACCTTGGTGGCCGGCAGGGCCATGCCGATGACGATCAGGAAGGGCACGATGGTCCAGGCGATCTCGACGGCCACGCTCTCGTGGAAGTTGGCCGACACCGCGCCCTTGGATTTGCGGTGCTTGAAGATCGAATAGAACATCACGCCAAACACCGCCACGAAGATGACGAGGCAGACGATCAGCATGAAGTTGTGCAACCACATCTGGTCGGCCGCGATGCGCGTGACCGGCTCATGCAGGTTGAGCTGATTGACGCCCGGGCCGCCCTTGAGATCGTTCACCGCGAGGGCCGGGCCTGCAACAGCCGCCGTCGCCGCCGCGGCCCAACGGCCCCAAGCGCGTGAGGCGCTGTGCACTCGTGCGTTCATCATCGTCATGGTTGTCACTTGGTTCTTTGAAGAGCGGGGCTTGCAATCCGACCCAGCGGCCGGATCTGGGAAGCAAGTTCCGTGGACTGGGCCGGGTTTTGCCCCAAGCCCACGGTGCGGCGCGGGATTTTAGCCCAGGCTCAGAGAGGCGCCGCCCAAGCCGCCCCCGGGGAATCACCCCCCTGATCGCCCCTTGCGCAGCGAGGCGCGCATCGCGTCGATGGAGACATGGGTTTCGGCCGCCACGGCCAGGCGCGGCGCGGCCTTGAAGGCATGGCCGAAGACCAGCTCCAGCGTCAGCGCGAGCCGGCCTTCGCTGTCGCGCAGTGTGTCGAGCTCGGCCAGCAGGCGCTGGCGCCAGGCCCGCCCGCGCAGGCCGGCGAAGCGCGTCGGCGCGACGTTGCCGCCCAGCGCGCGCAGGTCGGCCAGCAGACTCTCCGGGCTGGCCCAGGTCAGGCGCAGCCTCTCCTGGTCCATGACCGGATCGGCGAAGCCGGCCTTGAGCATCAGATCGCCGACGTCGTGCATGTCCCACCAGTCCGGCGCCGGCCGACCCCAGCCATTGCGGGCATACAGCCGGCGCAACTCGATGAAGCTGTCCGGCCCCATGCAGGAGAACATGACGAAGCCGTCGACGGCGATGCTGGCCGCCCAGGCGTCCAGCATCGCCGGCAGATCGGCGCTGGCATGCAAGGCCATGTTCGACCACAGCAGCTCCACCTCGGGCCGCGCCGGCAGCTCCGCGACCTGCCCCGACGATGCGCCGCGCAGCTTGCGCCACCAGTTCAACGCGCGGGCCTGAGCGGCCCGTTCGGCCAGCATCGGGTCGGCCTCGTGCCACAGCAAATCGGCATTCGGATAAGCCAGGCGCAGCAGCTCCGCGCTCGCGCCCAGCGCCGGGGCGGCATCCAGCACGCGGGCAGGCTGCAGCTTGATGTAGGTCAGGCGCTCGGCCATGCGGCGCGCGACCTCGGCGTGCAGCCAGGGCGACTGCCCGGCGGCCGCGACGCGGCGGGCCTGGTGGCGCAGCGCGACGACATCGAGATCCTGGGGCCGCGGCCCCTTGTTTGAAGTAGGGGTCGAGACCGGCTCACTCATGGGTCGGTCAGTATATTGAGCCGATGCCAGAGCGCTCCCAGGCGGCGCCCAAGCCCGCATTGATCGAGAAGGTGCTGCTGCGCTGCGCCGGCCAGTGCGCGATCTGCCGTGCCTGGAGCCATCAGACCGTCTGCGAGGGCTGCCTGTCGCTCTACGCCCGCCCGCAGCCGCGCTGCTGGACCTGCGCGGCCAAGCTGCCGCCGGCGCTGGTCGGGCGCCCTCACCCGCAGTGCGGGCGCTGCCTGCGCGAACCGCCACCGCTGGATCGCACGGTCGCCGCGCTGGACTACCGCTTCCCCTGGGACGGCCTGCTGCAGCATTTCAAGTACCACCAGGCTCTGGAGCTGCGCGAGAGTCTGCTGGAGCGGCTGAACTCGGCGCTCAGCGCCGCCGAGGTGGACGAGCCGGATTGGCTGCTGCCGGTGCCGCTGTCCGACGAACGCCTGCGCGAGCGCGGCTACAACCAGGCTCACGAGCTCGCCAAGGCGCTGGCACGGCGGCGCGTGCTGCGCTGCGCGCCCGACCTGCTGCTGCGCGTGCGCCACAACGAGCGCCAGGCTGGTTTGAAGTTGGACGCGCGCGCAGCCAATGTGCGTGGCGTGTTCGCCGTCGAGCCCCTTCACGCGGCGCGGCTGCGCGGCACCCGGGTCGCGCTGCTCGACGACGTGATGACCAGCGGCGCGACGCTGTTCGAACTGGCCGGCGTGCTGCTCCAGGCCGGCGTCATGAGCGTGCAGGCCTGGGTCGTCGCACGCACGCCCGAGCCCGGCGCGGAGTGAGCGGCGGGGATACTCCCGGCCCATGTTCCACATCGTCCTCGTCCATCCCGAGATCCCACCCAACACGGGCAACGTGATCCGGCTCGCGGCCAACACCGGCTGCGCTCTGCACCTGATCGAGCCGCTGGGGTTTTCGATGGAGGACCGGCTGCTTCAACGCGCCGGCCTGGACTATCACGAGTACGCCCGCGTGCAGCGCCACGCCGACTGGGCCGCCTTCCTCGCCGCCGAGTCGCCCGACCCGAAGCGCATGTTCGCCTTCACGACGCGCGGCAGCCGGCCCTTCGCCGAGGTGGCCTGGCAGCCAGGCGACTGGTTGATCTTCGGCAGCGAGACGGCCGGCCTGCCGGCCGCGCTGCGCGACGGCTTCGCGGTCGGGCAGCGTGTACGCCTGCCGATGCGCGAAGGCCAGCGCAGCCTCAACCTGAGCAACAGCGTCGCCGTGGCCGTGTTCGAGGCCTGGCGGCAGAACGGCTACGCCGGCGGGGCCTGACTATTCAGCCTTGGCCTCGCGGCCCATCAGGTGCTCGACCGCCTCGCTCGCACGCAGCCGACCTTCCAGCAGCGCGACCATCGCTTCGGTGATGGGCATCTCGACACCGGCCGCACGGGCGCGCGCCAGCACCGTCGGCGCGCTGTAGACGCCTTCGGCCACGTGACCCAGCGTACTGAGGATCTGCGGCACGCCCAGCCCCTGCGCCAGCATCAGGCCCACGCGGCGATTGCGTGACAGGTCGCCCGTCGCCGTCAGCACCAGGTCACCCAGACCCGACAGGCCCATGAAAGTCTCGACCTTGGCGCCCAGCGCGACGCCCAGGCGCAGCATCTCGGCCAGACCGCGCGTGATCAGCGCAGCGCGCGCGTTCAAGCCCGGAGCATCGGGCGCCGCCGCCGACAGGCCATCGCAGACGCCGACCGCGATGGCCATGACGTTCTTGACCGCACCGCCCACCTCGACGCCGACCGGGTCGCCCGAGGTGTAGACGCGCAGCCGCTCGCCGTGGAAGGCCTCGACGGCGGCCTGCGCCAGCTCGGCGTCCTCGCTGGCGGCGACCAGCGCCGTCGGCCGGCCGGCGGCCACCTCCTGCGCAAAGCTCGGGCCGGACAGCACGCCAACGCGCATCGACGGCTGCAGCTCGCGCGCGATCTCATGGCCCAGGCGGCCCGTACCGGCCTCAAAGCCCTTGCACAGCCACAGCACGCGGTGCGTCGACGGCAGGGCCGCCAGCGTCTCGCGCAGCCCCGACATCGGCGTCGCGACGATGGTGAGGCCGTCGGAGGCGTGGGCGATCGCCTCGTCGCGGTCGACCGTCAGTGCGAGGGGCGCGGGCAGCTCGACGTCGGGCAAATAGAGGGCGTTGCGGCGCGTCGCGCGCATCTGCGCGACCGCATCGGCATCACGCCCCCACAGGCTCACCTCGTGCCCTGTTCGCACGGCCTGGATGGCCAGGGCCGTGCCCCAAGCGCCGGCACCGAGAACGCTGATCTTCATCGTCGTCATGCGCGAGAGTTTCACCCAAGAAATCTATGGTCACTCCGTCACTACAAGCGCAGTAGCGGGCTGAGGTGAAGGTGGCGTGCGTAAATCTATCCGGCATCTGGGTGAGGGCGCGGCCAAGCGCGCCCAGGACCCGCAGGTCTTCGACGCGGAGTCGGCGCACTGCTGGATTTGGACTGACAGCAACGCCGAACCATACCGGCAAGCGTGGAGTTGAAGCGGGTGCGGACGCAGCGGCGTCTGCCCGACATGCTCGTGGCGCATGGGCACGTCGCCCGGGCGCCCACCCATAACGACCCTCGCACGTCCCCCACTCCGTCTGCGATAGCGTCCAGTCCCTACGGTATTGCGCAATCTTCCTCGCGAGCAGCATGCCGCCGGGCTGCAGGCGCGTTCAGCGCCTAGGGATTGGCGCCCGGCGTCAGTCCTGACAACCTACTAGTCAGTTAGCTGCACTTCGGCTATTCAACGGAGGACTCATGAAACGCGCAATCGCCGTATTCGGCCTTTCTTCTCTACTCGCCATGTCCGCTCACGCTGATCTTGATGTTCGCGCGTCAATCAGCGGATTGAGCTTCGAACTCATCGACTTGGACCCTAGCGACGGCATATCCCCCTCAATCACATTTGGGCAAGGCTGGGGGAACGGGAGTACGTATCTCTACACAGGAGCAATGACCGAGGCACGCTCAATAAGTTTCAGCGGCGCATTTCCCGAAACAAGTCGCTCGCTGACAACCGGCCCGGCATCCAGCGAAATCAAGTTTGAAGGAATCGATGTCGGGACGTTTGCAACCCGCGCGAGCATTCACTCAAGCCTTGGCGTTGTCGCGCCTGGAGACCGCCCCCAGGAATTTTCCGGAACAGAGTGGCACTTGGGCATCGAGCTCTCGCCGCGAACCGAGCTGAGGGTATCTGCGATTGGCAAGGTTGAGGCCAACTCCGATTTGGCGATTGCCGCAGGCACGTTCAGCGACACGTCCGCTTTCGCCAAGCTAAGCCTCTATGCCAACAGCCAATTTCCACAAGATCAAATCGCCTACTCCTATGTGGCGCCGGGCGACCTCGTGAAGTTTTCTGAAACGCGAGACAAGACGCTGTCCGTATCTCTCAGTAACGGGTCGAGCAGCTCCGAAACCATGGACTTGCAGCTTCAAACCTGGATCAATCATTCCATCACGCCAATCCCGGAGCCATCGACGTCAGGCCTGGTTGCTTGCGGTTTGCTTCTGCTGGGGGGGTGGACGAGGGCGCGTCGAGTCGGGTAACGGACCTTGCGCCGCTTCGGTCGAACAGTTCAGCAACCCGCGCGAGACGCCTCCCGCCCCGAGGCGATCGAGCGCCTCCCGCGAGGCCGCCTCGCAGATTACCTCGGCGTAGATAAAGTCGTTCTTGGTGCCCTTCACGAACCGGCGCAAGTCTTGCGGCGTGAGGCCCATGTCAGCGAATTTGCTCGGCCAGATTGTGCGCGCCTGCACAAGCCTCCGTCGCCACAACGCAGATATGCAAGTTCGCGGAGAACTCGCCCGACTAACTGCGACGCACTTCCTGCGGAATACCTTGAGACCTTTCGGTCCTATACAGACAAGTGAAACGAGCGCTTGCCCAGGTTGATGCCAACTAGCGTCACTGAGTTCGCGATGGACTCCGCCACATGGAAGAACACCACGGCAACGCACGTCGCCGGGGTGTTCGAGGCAATCACGAGTTGGGATGACCATCTCATTGACGCCGCGCAGTTAGGGCGTTGTCGGCGCGGAAACCGGATCAGTTGACCGCTTGGCCGCCTTGCGCAGCGCGCTGGGCCTGTTGGGCCTCGAACATGGCCTGGAAGTTCACTTCGGTCAGCAGCACGGGCGGGAAGCCGGCGCGGGTGCAGACGTCCGACACGATGGCGCGCAGGTAGGGGTAGACCATCTGCGGGCAGACGATGCCCAGGATGCCTTCGACCTGGTCCTGCGGCACGTTGCGGATCTCGAAGATGCCGGCCTGCTTGGCCTCCACCAGGAACAGCGTCTTGTCGCCGACCTTGGTGTTCACCGTCGCGGTCACGCAGACCTCGTAGATGCCGTCGGTGACGTTCTCGGCCGACAGCGTCAGGTTGATGTCGACCTGGGGCTGCTGCTGTTCCAGCAGGATGTGCGGCGCGTTGGGCTGCTCCAGCGACAGGTCCTTCAGGTACATGCGCTGGATCTGGAACACGGGGGTGCCTTCGGCGGCAGCTTGGATCTCGTCGGCCATGGGACTCTTCTTTCGGCGGATGTGTCAAACAAAAGCCCGCAGGCGGCGTGCTGCGGGCGGTAGCTGGATTATGGGCGAGGCGTCGTGACAGGCCCTGCACGGGAATGCAGGGGCTTGCCCGGGCTTGAAATCACGCCGCCTGGAGCAAGGGCAGCAGGCCGCCCCGCTGGTCCAGCGCCACCAGGTCATCGCACCCCCCGACATGGGTGTTGCCGATGAAGATCTGCGGCACCGTGCGGCGGCCGGTCCGGCTCATCATCGCCTCGCGCTCGGCGGGGTTCAGGTCCACGCGGATCTCTTCGATCTGGGCAACGCCGCGCTGCTTGAGCAGCATCTTGGCGCGCACACAAAAAGGGCAGACCAGGGTCGTGTACATCTTGACGGGAGCCATCACGCAATCCTTCCTAACTCAGGCGGTCTTAGCGAAACGGCTTACGCCGTTTTCTCGACCGGCAGGTTGGCGTCGCGCCACGCCTTCAGACCGCCCGTCAGAGGCTGGGCCCTGTCATAGCCCAGCTTGCGCAGCATGCCCGCGGCGCGGCCGGCGCGCGCGCCGGTCGGGCACACCAACACCAGCGGCAGGGCCTTGTTGGAGGGCAGCGACTTGTGGCCCTCGATCTGGCCGAAGGGGATGTTGCGCGAGCCGACGACATGGCCCTTGGCAAACTCCTCGGGCTCGCTGACATCGATCAGCACGCCCTTCTCGCGGTTGACCAGCTGCACCGCCTCGGCGGCACTGACGCCGGCGCCCTGGGCGCCCGATACCAACATCGGCCAGAGCAACAGGCCGCCGGAGACCAGCGCGGCGACGATCAAAACCCAGTTCTCGATCAGGAAGTTCAAGCAAGCATCCCGTGTGATTCAACGAAGCCGATGATTATCGCCGCGTCCGATAATCCGCCGCCTTCCACCACCTGTGCGCCCCTTGCCCATGTACAAGCTCGTCCTCATCCGCCACGGCGAATCGACCTGGAACCTGGAAAACCGCTTCACCGGCTGGACCGACGTGGACCTCACGGCCACCGGCGTGGAGCAGGCCAAGACCGCCGGCCGCCTGCTGAAGGAAGCCGGCTACGACTTCGACATCGCCTATACCTCCGTGCTCAAGCGCGCCGTCTGGACGCTCTGGCACTGCCTGGACCAGATGGACCGCACCTGGCTGCCCGTGCGCCACGCTTGGCGGCTGAACGAGCGCCACTACGGCGCGCTGCAAGGCCTGAACAAGGCCGACATGGCCAAGCAGTACGGCGACGAGCAGGTGCTGATCTGGCGCCGCAGCTACGACACGCCGCCGCCGGCGCTCGAAGCGACCGACCCGCGCAGCGAGCGCAGCGACCGCCGCTATCGCGGCCTGGACGCCGACGACGTGCCACTGACCGAGTGCCTCAAGGACACCGTCGCCCGCGTGCTGCCGTTCTGGAACGACACCGTGGCACCCGCCATCAAGGGCGGCGAGCGCGTGCTGATCGCCGCGCACGGCAACAGCATCCGCGCGCTGGTGAAGTACCTGGACAACATCGCCGACGACGCCATCGTCGGCGTCAACATCCCCAACGGCATCCCGCTGGTCTATGAGCTGGACGCCAACCTGAAGCCCATCAAGAGCTACTACCTCGGCGACGCTGAAGCCGCGGCCAAGGCGGCCGCCGCCGTGGCGAATCAGGGCAAGGCCTGATCCACTTCCGCCAGCACCTCGGCCACGCTGGCCCAGCCGGGCCAGTGCTGCAGCAACTTGACCGTCGGCCCCCAGGGCGCCCAGATCGCCGGGTCGGCCGGTCCCCACGGGGTGACCAGCCGCGCACCGACGCCTGCGGCGATGTGGCCCGGCCCGGTGTCGTTGGAGACGACGATGCCGGCCATCTGCAGCAGCGCGCTGTAGATGCCCAGGCCCACGCCTTCGAACCGCACCACGTCGGGGTAGAGCTGGCGGGCGGCTTCAATCTCGGCCGGCCCCGGTACCATCACGACGCGGCGCCCCGCGCCATGCAGCCGTCGCGCGAATTCCGGAAAAGCCGGCCAACTGCGGTCCAGGAACTCCGCCTTGCCGTTGGCGAACGGGCAAATCATCACGTAGTGCCCCGGCGCGATCCCTTGCGCCGCCAGCAGGGCCAGGGTCCGCTCGCGCTGGCCCGCGGTGACCTGCAGGCCGATGGCCGATGGCGGCGGCTCGTCGATACCGAGGAAGTCGCAGGCCAGCTCCCAGTACTCGACCAGCGTGTGCCGCCCGGGACGTCGCGGGTGACCCCGGCGCATCAGCCAGGTACGTCCCTCCACCGCATGGCCCTCGGCGTGCAGGCCGGCCAGGCGCGCGTCCAGCGCCGCTGAGAAGGCGTAGGGAAAGAGCAGCGTATTGGAGCGCCGGTCGAAACCCGGGTCCTCGACCCGGAGACGGCGCCGCAGTTCGCGCAGTTGCGCAACGCGCTCGCCCAGGGCCTGAGGCCGCACGTTGACGGCCCAGCCCTCGGCCTCCAACAGCCCGGCCGCCCAGTTTTTTCCCACCAGTTCCAGGCGATAACCGTGTGCCTGCAGCAGGCGCAACGCCGGAACGCTCAGCACCGTGTCGCCGACGAAGTTGCGCAGCCGCACAATGAGGGGACGGGCTTCTGTCATTTCTGCGGGTCAATGAGGGTGCGGAATTCTGCATCAGCCTCGCGACGCCTCTGCCCTCTTCCACCGATGTGATGACCGCGCCACGCTTCGCCGCCAATCTCGACTGGCTCTACACCGAGCACGGCTATCTCGACCGCGCGGACGCGGCCCGCGCCGATGGCTTTTCCGCCGTCGAACTGCAGCAACCCCATCTGCACGATATCGACGCCCTCGCCGCGCGGCTGGCCGGCCTGCGCGTCGTGCTGATCAATGCACCCGCGGGCGACTGGGCCGCAGGAGAGCGCGGCTTTGCGGCATTGGCCGGCAAGCAGGCCGAGTTCCGCAAGGCCGCCTTGCGCGGCCTGGACCTTGCCGCACGCCTCGGCTCGCCCCACCTGCACCTGCTGTCGGGCCTTGCCGAAGACAGCGCCGAAACGCGCGCGACCTGGCTGGCCAACCTGGGCTGGGCCGCCGAACAGGCCGGTGCGATCACGCTGACCATCGAGCCCATCAACCGCCGCGACATGCCCGGCTATTTCCTGCACCGCCAGGCCCAGGCGCTGGAGCTGCTGGCGGCGCTGGGTTCACCGCGCGTGAAGCTGCAGCTGGACCTCTACCACTGCCGCATCGCCGAGGGCGAATCCCTGAGCCATCTGCAGCGTGCGCTCGACCGGGGTCTGCTCGGCCATGTGCAGGTCGCCGGCGTCGCCGGCCGCCACGAACCCGAGGCGGATGAGTACGCGGCCGAGCTGGCGCTGCTGGACATTCGGGGTTGGATCGGCAGCGTCGGCCTCGAATACCGGCCGCGGACCGGCACCTCGGCCGGGCTGGCTTGGCTCAGCCCGCCAGCCGCGCGCTGACCAGGCCGCGCAGCATCTCGCCGAGCGCGCGCCTGTCCCGACCCCCTGTCGAGACAGGCGGCAACACCTGCACATCGATGCCCAGCCCGCGCGCCGACGCGATGCGCCACAGGCTCTGCACCAGCGTCGTGTCACCGATGAAGCGCGCCGACGAGCTGAAGCGCTCGCCAGCCTCGTACCAGCGCAGCACGACGGGCAGCACCGGCGCGTCCGTCGCCACGGCGGCCTGCAACAGGTTGGCGTGGAAAGGCAGCAGCTCGGGGCCGGAGCCTGTCGTGCCCTCGGGGAAGACGGCCACGCAATCGCCGTTCTGCAGCGCCTCGGCCGCCTGATGCACGACGCGCAACGCGTCACGCTTGCTGGTGCGCTCGATGAACAGCGTGCCCGCGCCGACGACGAGGGCACCGACCACGGGCCAGTGCTTCACGTCGGCCTTGGAGACGAAGCGTGCCTGGGGCAGCACCGCGTGCACGCCGGCGATGTCCAGCCAGGAGACGTGGTTGGCCACGAGCAGGTGGCCGCCCGGCTGGGCCTGGCCGGACACCTTCAGCTCGATGCCGAGGATGCGCAGGGTCTTGAGCGACCACCACCGGATGCGCTCATGGCGCTGCTCCGGAGTCATGCGCTCGAAGTCCGTGCGCACGATCCACAGGCCGCGCAGCACGTGGGGCGTCAGGCGCGCGAGGCGCCAGACCGCTTTCATTGGCTTTCGTAGGCGATGTGGCCCGCGACCAAGGTGCAGCGCACGCGCGCCGGCAGCTCGAAGCCGCTGGACGAGAACGCGAACGGCGTGTGCTTGCCCTGGCTGGCCAGCGCCTCGGGCGTGACGGCCCAGCTCGCGTGGGCGTCGAAGATGCAGACGTCGGCGACACCGCCCTCGACGAGGCGGCCCGCGCTGGCGGCCAGCGAACCCAGTGCGCTGCCGAGCACGCGCACGGGCTCGGCCGTGAGGACGGCCAGCGCGCGTTGCAACGGCAGGCCGGAGTCCTGCGCCCAGCGCAGGCTCAGGGACAGCAGCAACTCCAGCCCGGTTGCGCCGGGCGTGGCCTCGGCGAAGGGCACGGCCTTCTCGTCGGTCGTCACGGGCATGTGGTCGGACACCAGCGCGTCCAGCGTGCCGTCGGCCAGGCCGGCGCGTAGCGCGTCGCGGTCGCGGCCCTGGCGCAGCGGCGGCGTCAGGCGCATGGCCGAGTCGAAATAGCCGATGTCGACATCGCTGAGGTGCAGCGAGTTGATGGACACGTCGGCCGTCACGGGCAGACCCTCGCGCTTGGCAGCGCGCACCAGTTCAACCCCGGCGGCGCTGGACAGGCGGCACAGGTGCACCCGCGCGCCGGTGGCGCGGACCAGCTCGAAGATCGTGTGCAGGGCCACCGTCTCGGCCATGACCGGCACGCCGGACAGGCCCAGCCTCGTGGCCACCGCGCCGCTGGCGGCGACGCCGCCACCGAGGTAGGCGTCCTGCGGGCGCAGCCAGACCGTGTAGCCATAGGTCGCGGCGTATTGCAGCGCGCGGTTCAGCACAAGGGTGTCGCGCACCGCGCCGTCGGCCTGCGAAAAGCCGATGCAGCCGGCCTCCGTCAGCTCGGCCATCTCGGTCAGCGCCGTGCCTTCGAGCTGGCGCGTCAGCGCGCCGAGCGGGAACAGCCGGCAGCGGCTCAGCTTGCGGGCGCGGAACTTCAGCATCTCGACGAGGCCGGGCTCGTCGAGCACGGGTCACACCGCCCGCGGCAGCGGCCGCGAGTTCGCTTTCCAACAGGCCTTCGTGCTCGTGGCCGGGCTCGCGCAGGCGGGCGCAAAGGTCCACGAGGCCGGGCGCGACGATGAGGCCGCGAGCGTCCACGGTGCGCTCGGCCTCGAAGTTGGCCACGTCACCCAGGTGCACGATGCGGCCGTTGGCGATGGCGACGTCGCCAATGCGGTCGAGGTTGGATGCCGGGTCGATCAGCCGGCCACCTTTGATCAGGATCTTCATGTCTTACGCCTCGTTGCCAGCAAGGATGGCCATCACTGCCATGCGCACCGCGATGCCGAATGTGACCTGCGGCAGGATGACGCTGCTCTTGCCGTCGGCCACCTCGGACGCAATCTCGACGCCGCGATTGATGGGACCTGGGTGCATGACGATGGCATCCGGCTTGGCCAGCCGCAGCTTTTCGGACGTCAGGCCGAAGTGCTTGAAGAACTCGCCGCTGCTGGGCAGCATGCCGCCGTTCATGCGCTCGTTCTGCAGGCGCAGCATGATGACGACGTCGGCGTCCTTCACGCCCTCGGCCATGTCATGGCAGACGCGCACGCCCATGTCGCGCAAGTCGCCGGGCACGAGGGTCTTGGGGCCGACGGCGCGGATCTCGGGCACGCCCAGGATGTTCAGCGCGTGGATATCGCTGCGCGCGACGCGCGAGTGGACGATGTCGCCGACGATGGCCACCGTCAGGTTGCGGAAGTCCTGCTTGAAGTGCCGGATCGTGTACATGTCCAGCAGGCCCTGCGTCGGGTGCGCATGGCGGCCGTCGCCGGCGTTGACGACGTGTACGTGCGGCGCGCAGTGCTGGGCGATCAGATGCGGCGCACCGCTCTCGCTGTGGCGCACGACGAACATGTCGGCATGCATCGCGCTGAGGTTGGCGACCGTGTCCAGCAGCGTCTCGCCCTTGGCCGTGGAGCTGCGCGCAATGTCGAGGTTGATGACGTCGGCGGACAGGCGCTTGGCAGCGATCTCGAAGGTGGTACGCGTGCGCGTGCTGTTCTCGAAAAACAGGTTGAACACCGACTTGCCACGCAGCAGTGGCACCTTCTTGACCTCGCGGTCGTTGACCGAGAGGAAGCTGCCGGCCGTGTCCAGGATCTGCTCGATGACCGCGCGCGGCAGGCCTTCGATGGACAGCAGGTGGATCAGCTCGCCGTGCTTGTTCAGCTGGGGGTTTCGTCTGCTGAGCATCACTTGACCTCGAAACTGAAGCGGCCGTCGTCGCTGCGGGCCAGGCGCAGGCTCTGTTCGCCATTGAGCGTCACACGAGCCGCTGAAAACGCCGCCTCGATGGGCAGTTGGCGCCCGCCGCGGTCCACCAGCACCGCGAGCTGCACGTTGGCCGGGCGGCCGAAGTCGAACAGCTCGTTGATCACCGCACGGGTCGTGCGGCCGGTGTAGAGCACGTCGTCGATCAGCAGGATGTCGCGGCCGTTCACGTCGAAGGGCAGCGTGGTGTGGTCGGCCTTGGCCAGGCCGCGTGAGCCGAAGTCGTCGCGGTGCAAGGCGCTGGAGATGGTGCCGGCCGCGATCTTCAGGTCCGCCGCCAGTCGCTCGGCCAGCCAGGCGCCACCGCTCCAGATACCCACCAGGGCGGTGTCGGGTGTCAGCAGACGCTGCACACCGCGTTTGAGTTCGAGGTACAGGGCCTCGGCATCGAGCAGCAGTTCACTCATGGGTGTTCTCGAAAAAACTGTTCCAGGATCAGGGCGGCTGCCGCCGCGTCGACATCGTGCGCACCTTCGGCTTCGGCTTCGACGCTCGTGTAGCGCTCGTCCACCTCGAAGACCGGCAGATGCGAGCGACCGGCCAGGCGGCGGCCGAAGTTCTGCGCCTTGGCCGTCATCTCGTGCGGAGCGCCGTCAGGGTGGCGCGGCACGCCGATGACGAGGGCATCGGGCTGCCAGGTCTTGATGAGGGCGGCTATGGCCGCGAAGTCGCCGCTCTTGACGGTGCCGCGCGGCTCCGCGCTGCCGAGCAGGCGCGTGCCGGACGCCACGCCGATGCGGCGGGTGCCGAAATCAAAAGCAAGAAAGGATTGAGGTTGCGATGGCGCCATGGCGGCCATCACGCGTGGCCCGCGTCCGAGCTGAGCATGCGCGGATCGATGCCCAGCAGGCCGAGCGCCTTCTCGTAGCGCAACTCCACCGGCGTGTCGAAGATGATGGTCGGCGAGGCGTCCACCGTCAGCCAGCCGTTGCGGCCGATCTCTTCCTCGAGCTGGCCGGCGGCCCAACCGCTGTAGCCCAGCGTGACGAGGATCTTGCGCGGGCCGGCGCCGTTGGACAGCGCCTCCAGCACGTCGCGGCTGGTGGTCATTTCAAGGCCGCCGGGCACGGCGAGCGTCGCGTTGTAGTGGCCGCCCTCCTCGTCCAGCGGCTCGTGCAGCACGAAACCGCGGTCGGTCTGCACCGGGCCGCCGTAGAACACGGGCGTCTCGGCCAGCGGGTCGGCGGGTGGGCTGAGCTCGACTTTCTCGAACAGATTGCCCAGCGTCAGCGCGATGGGCTTGTTGATGACGAGGCCCAGGGCGCCGTTGTCGTTGTGCTCGCACAGGTAGATCACCGTGCCTGCGAAGGCCTCGTCGGCCATGCCGGGCATGGCGATGAGGAACTGGTTGGTCAGGACGATCCGGTCGGCGGGCATGGCAGCATTTTATTCCGCGCCCTTTGCGCTTCAGCCCTTGATCGCCTGGGAGGCCGGTGCCGGCCAGGATCGCCACGCTTGAGCAGGCGCGCAAGACCTTAATCTGTGGGCATGAATCCGCTCCTCGATCGCTCGCTGGTCTGGTTTCGCCGCGACCTGCGCGTTGACGATCAGGCTGCGCTGTACCACGCGCTGAAGACCTCGAAACAGGTGTTCTGCGCCTTCGTGCTGGACCGTGCCATCCTCGACGCCCTGCCGCGCGCGGACCGGCGCGTGGAGTTCATCCTGGGCGCGCTGCGGGTGCTGGACGAGGATTTGCGCGCGCTGGGTGGCGGATTGATCGTGCGCCACGGCTTGGCAGTGGACGAGCTCCCCAGGCTGGCGGCCGAGTTGGGCGTGCAGGCGGTGTTCGCCAACCATGACGACGAACCGCAGGCCCTGGC
>JAEKLF010000228.1 GCA_019509985.1 Burkholderiales bacterium
GACATCAAGACGCTGTCCACCACCGCCATCCGCGCGCTGTCCGTCGCCCAGCTCGACGCGCTGACCAGCGACCAGCTCCGCGCCCTCACCAGCGCCCAGCTGAACGCGATGTCGACCGCCCCGCAGGTGGTGGGCATCACGACCGATGACCTGAACGTGCTGACCAGCGACCAGATCGCCCGTCTGTCCACCGGCCAGGTCCAGGCGCTGACGACCGACCAGCTCAGCCATCTTGGCACCGACAGCCTCAACGCCATGGGCTCCGCCCAGTTCGGCGTGCTCAGCTCCAGCCAGTTCGGCGCGCTGACCACCGCCCAGCTGGCCGCGATGGAGACGGCCGACCTGCGCTCGGTGACGACCAACGCGCTGCGCGGCCTGAACAGCGACCAGATCAATGCGCTGACGACCGACGAGGTCGCCAACATGACCACGGGCCAGATCGGCGCGCTGAGCAGCGCCCAGGTCAAGGGCCTGACCGCGGCCGACATGACGGCCATGGGCACCGCCCAGGTCGCCACGCTGAACTCGACCCAGGTCCAGGCGCTGAACACCGACCAGTTGGCCGCCATCGAAACCGGCGACATCAAGTCGCTGTCGACGGTTGCCCTGCGCGCCCTGTCCAACGCCCAGCTCGACGGCCTCACCAGCGACCAGCTGCGTGCCCTGACGACCGGCCAGGTGAACTCGCTGACCACGGCGCAGATCAACAACCTGAACACCGACGACCTGAACAGTCTGACGACCGACCAGTTCAACAAGCTGGCCACGGGGCAGGTGCAGGCGCTGACGGCCAACCAGCTCAGCCACCTTGGCACGGACAGCCTGAACGCGATGGGCTCGGGCCAGTTCGCGGTGCTGACCTCCACGCAGTTCGGTGCGCTCACGACCGCCCAGCTGTCGGCGATGGAGACGGCCGACCTGCGCTCGGTGACGACGGCGGCTCTGTCCGGCCTGAACAGCGACCAGATCAACAGCCTGACGACCGACGAAGTCGCCAACATGACGACCGGCCAGATCGCCTCGCTGAGCAGCGCGCAGGTCAAGGGCCTGACCGCCGGCGACATGACTGCCCTGGGCACCGCCCAGGTCGGCGTGCTGACCTCGGCCCAGGTCCAGGCGCTGAACACCGACCAGCTGTCGGCCATCGACGCATCCGACATGAAGTCGCTGAGCACGACCGCACTGCGTTCGCTGTCCAACGCCCAGCTCGACGGCCTCACCAGCGACCAGCTGCGCGCGCTGACGACCGGCCAGGTGAACTCGCTGACGACGGCGCAGATCAACAACCTGAACACCGACGACCTGAACGTCCTGACGACGGACCAGTTCAACAAGCTGGCCACCGGCCAGGTCGCCGCGCTGACCGCCAACCAGCTGAGCCACCTCGGCACCGACAGCCTGAACGCGATGGGCTCCGGCCAGTTCGCCGTGCTGACCTCCACCCAGTTCGGCGCGTTGACCACCGCCCAGCTGTCGACGATGGAGACGGCCGATCTGCGCTCGGTGACCACCGCCGCGCTGTCCGGCCTGAACAGCGACCAGATCAACGCGCTGACGACCGACGAGGTCGCCAACATGACGACCGGCCAGATCGCCTCGCTGAGCACCGCTCAGATCAAGGGCCTGACCGCCGCCGACATGACGGCGCTGACGACCGGCCAGGTTGGCGTGCTGACCTCGGCCCAAGTCCAGGCCCTGTCCACCGACCAGCTTGCCGCCATCGACGC
>JAEKLF010000230.1 GCA_019509985.1 Burkholderiales bacterium
AGATCGCCATGATGATGGTCGAGACCCGTGCCGCCCCGAAGCGGTCGGCCAGCCAGCCCATGGCAAAGGCCGAAAGGATGGACACCGCGTAGCCGGCAGCGGTCAGCGTCCCCAGCGTTCCTTTCGGGATGCCGGCGGCATGCGCATAGTGCAGATAGAAAGTGTTGAAGGGGCTGAAGGTGGCGCTAGCCAGCAGAAAGGCCGCGACGGCCCAGCCGTAGGGGCGGTAGCGGAAGCACTCCAGCACATGCTCGAACGGAAACCGCAGCCGCCGCTCGGGCGGGTTCGCAGGGGCGACATCAGGCGCGAGTGGCGTCTCCTTCACCATCAGGGCCATCGCAACAATCGAGAGGCAGAACACGAGCCCTACGCCGATCAACACCTCGTTCAGGTACTGGTCCGTGAGCGCGAAGATCCAGTTGTGATACGCGATACCGGCAGTCAGGCCGGCAATCCTGAAGCCGGCGAAAAAGCGGCCCAGGAGGCCCGCCGGCACCAGGTCGTTGACCAGGCCGTTGAACACCGAAATCGCGCTCATGGCAGCGCAGTCAAACGCTGTCCAGAACAGACAGAACAAGGCCAGGCGGCAGTTGCGCAAGCCGGGCGACCATCCGCCCAATGCGGTGTCCAGCGTGCCAGCCAGCATGGGCGACGCTGCCAGGCCCAGCAATGCGATGCCGCCGATGGGCGCCGCGGCCAGCAAGTAGGGAGTACGGCGGCCCAGGCGGCTGCGGCAACGGTCGGAGTGAAACCCGACCAATGGCACCACCAGAAGGCTCAGCACGGCCGGCACTGTGGACATCAGCAGCGACACCGTGGTGTCGGACTCGGCATGCCGACGCAGAAGTTCAAGCGCACTCGGAACCGCGCCGCGCTCGCGCATCGCGATACCTACATCGCCCAGCAGCAGCCAGCACAGCAATGCAAGCAGGGCTGCGATGCCGAGCGGCGGCGCAGCGGCCAGCGGGCTCGCCGCTCGCACTGGACCCAGGGCTAGTCGCACTGCGCCACCGGACCGGTGGATTTGCGAACGATGAGTTCGAGTGGGAAGGTGATCTTCTTGGCCTCGACACCCTGGCCCTCGATCAAGGCCAGCAGTTCGCCCACGGCGCATGCGCTGAGCTCGGCCAGCGGCTGACGCATCGTGGTCAGGGGAGGGTGGATGTGCCTGGAGATGGCGATATCGTCGAAACCGACGACCGAGATGTCTTCTGGAACGCGCAGGCCCTTGCTGTGAATCGCGTCGATGGCGCCGAACGCCATCTCATCGTTGGCCGCGAAGATGGCAGTCGGAGGCTCGGGCATGGCAAGCAGTTTCTCGGTGGCCGCAAAACCGCCGGTCTGAACGAAGTAGCCAGGGAGCAGCAACGCGGAATCGATGGCGATGCCGGCGTCGTTCAGTGCCTCGACATAGGCCGCTTGCCGTTCAGCGTTCTGGCCGGTGTAGTGGGAGCCGGCAATGAACGCGATTCGCCGATGACCCAGTGACAACAGATGCTCGACCGCCGCGCGGGCGCCCTTGCGGTTCTCGGCAACCACGACGGGCAAGCCGACGGTACGCGCTTCGAAGTTGACGAAAACGCAGGGCAACTGGCGCTTTTCCAAGTCGGCAAGATAGCCGTCCTCGACATTCGGCATCGGCAGGATCAGGCCGGCACACAGGTTGGCCAGCATGTCGCGGGTGCCGGCGCGCTCGGCGCCGTCGAAACGTTCGGCGTTGAACAACAGGATGTCGTAGCCGCGGGCGCGTGCTGCGTCGCTGATCGCCTTGGTGATCTCGTGGACCATGAGCGAACCGAAGTTGTTCACGAAGATGCCGATGACCTTGCTCTTTTCGCCGCGCATGCGACGGGCGACCATGTCCGGCGAATAGTTCAGCTTGGCCGCCGCTTCCATGATGCGTGCACGCGCCTCCTCAGACACATAGCCTGTGCCGCGAATCGCGCGCGATGCCGTGATCGGCGCGACGCCAGCCATCTGAGCAACTTCACTGAGCTTGCTGGGTTTTCGCATAGATCGACACGCAAACGGAATACCTAATGTGGCAACGATACCACATTTTCGGGACGGGGCAGCGAAGCAAACTATCGCCAGTTCATCGCCCAGATTCGTCTCGGTATGTGGAAAAACAGCTTTGCTTCTGAAGTTCGATATGCTAACGTAACCATATAGGCAGCGATGAAGGCCGTGACGCGCACGCCGAGCGAAGGCGGGGAGTGCGAAGAATTGCTGGTTTACCCGCATTTCGCCCGCGGATTGGCATGGGCGAGGAGCAATTTCCACCGTATTCAAGCGATTCAAGCAGATGGAACTGAAAAACTACGTGGCTGGTCTGTTGTTGGTGCTGGGTGCCGCACTCGGCGGTTGTGCGAATGTGTCCCCCGCTGGCGCCGGTCGAAACGAAGTCATTGCTGCAATCGATAAGGTCAATTCCTATTGGGAAGCGCATACGCCTGCCGAAGAAGGTCCTTTCTGGAATGTGGCGGCCTATCACACGGGCAATATTGAAGCCTATCGCGTGACCGGCAACGAACGGTATCTTCGCTACTCGCAGGCATGGGCAAACCACAACCAGTGGATGGGCGCAAGATCGAAGGATAGGGCGGCCTGGAAATATACCTATGGCGAAACTGAAGAGCACGTCCTGTTCGGCGACTGGCAGATCTGCTTCCAGGTGTACGCGGATCTCTATCAACTGGACAAGGATCCGCAGAAGATCGCGCGTGCCCGGGAGGTGATGGAATATCAGATGAGTACCGCCAATAAAGACTATTGGTGGTGGGTGGATGGTTTGTACATGGTCATGCCGGTCATGACAAAGATGTACAAGGCGACCGGGAATCGACAGTATCTTGAGAAGCTGTACGAGTACTACAGCTATGCCAACAGCATCATGTACGACCCGGAAGAAAGGCTCTACTACCGGGATGCGAGATACGTCTATCCGAAGCACAAGAGCGTCAACGGGAAGAAGGATTTCTGGGCGCGTGGCAACGGCTGGGCATTTGCGGCTCTGGCGAGGGTCTTGTCGGATTTGCCGCAGGATGACCCCCATCGCGGCGAGTACGTCGAGCGACTGCAGGCGATGGCCGCCGCATTGCTGGCGGCGCAGCAGCCTGAGGGCTACTGGACGCGCAGCCTGATCGATCCGGCCCACGCGCCAGGTCCGGAGACCAGTGGCACGGCCTTTTTCACCTACGGCCTGCTGTGGGGAATCAACAATGGCGTGCTGCCGCGCGAGCGCTACCTGCCGGCGGCGCAGCGCGGCTGGCGCTACCTCACAACGGTCGCGATGCAGCCGGACGGCAAGCTGGGCTATGTCCAGCCCATCGGCGACCGCGCGATCCCGGGCCAGGTGGTTGACCAGAATTCGACATCGCACTTCGGCGTCGGGGCTTTCCTGCTCGCCGGGGCTGAAATGGTTCGCCTGCTCGACAGATAACGACGCAGCGAGGAGACAAGATGGAACGTCGCAATTTCATGCGGGCCGCGGCTCTGGGGCCTTCGATGACCGGGTTGCTGGTCGCCGGCCAGGCTTCAGGCGCCGCGTCGACCGGCGCGCCGGGTCAGGAGCGTGCCTACTCGCTCAATCTGTTGCGCCAGCTGGCGGAGCCGGTTCTGGAGCCGATGTCCAAGGGTGAGCTGAAGAAGAGATTCGTGCTCGAACTCAGTCCCACCTGGGACGGCCGTGATCCCTCCGTGGCCTACCTGGAATGCTTTGGCCGCCTGATGTCGGGCATCGCACCCTGGCTCGCACTGCCGGCGGACGACAGCGCCGAGGGCAAGCTGCGCCAGCGTCTGCAACAGCAGGCACTTCAGGGCTACGCCAATTCGGTTGACCCCAAGAGTCCCGACTGCCTGACCTGGAAGGGGCACGGCCAGGCGTTGGTGGATTCCGCCTACTTCACCAATGCGCTGATGCGTGCACCCAAGGCGTTGTGGGAACCGCTGGACGCCGCCACGAAAGGCCGCATCGTGGCCGAGATCAAGGGCCTGCGCCGCGTCGAGGTGCCCTACATCAATTGGCTGCTGTTCGCGGCGATGAACGAGGCCTGGCTGCTGTCCATCGGCGAGGAGTCCGACCCGATGCGCATGAACGGCGCGATCCGCAAGATCAACGAGTGGTACGTCGGGGATGGCTGGATCAAGGATGGCCAGGACTTCCATTTCGACTACTACTGCTCCTACGTCATGTACCCCATGCTGCTCGAGATCCTCGAGGTGCTGGTGGCCAGGAAGGGGTCGTTCTGGAACGCCAAGCCTGAGGACTTGCTGGCACAGGCCATCAAGCGTGCGCAACGCTATTGCGAGCACCTGGAGCGCTTCATCGGGCCCGAGGGCAGCTATCCGCCGATCGGTCGGTCGCTCACCTATCGCACGGCGGTGTTCCAGCCGCTGGCCTTGCTGGCGTGGCGCAAGCAGCTTCCGGCCTCACTGCCGGAAGGGCAGGTGCGCTCGGCCTTGCATGCCGCCCACGTTGCGATCTGGGGCGGGCCGAGCAACTTCACGAAGGACGGCTTCCTGACCATCGGCTTCCGTGGCCGGCAGCCCGAACTCGGTGACTGGTACTCAAACAACGGCAGCATGTACATCGCCGCGGCCGGTTTGCTCGCGCTTGGGTTGCCCGCCAGCGACTCGTACTGGACATCACCGGCGCAGGACTGGACCCAGAAGAAGGCGTTCAGCAGCGCCAGGTTCCCGAAAGACTACGCGGTGAGCTATTGATGAAGCGCCTGATCGTCGCTGCCTGGCTGGCCGTGGCCGCACTGAATGCCGCTGCCGCCGAGCGCATGCTCGTCACCGTCCGGCACGACCTGAAGGCGGCGCGGCCGGCCGAGACGATCACGATCCCCTGGTCCGAAGTCGGCCGGCGCCTGCCCGGGGCGCTGCTGCAGAAAATCGCCGTGCGGGACGCCAGTGGCCAGGTCTTGCCCTACCAAGTCACCAACGTCGCGCCGCAGGCCAAGGACCCGAAGGGGGAGGGCATTGCCTACGGCGAGCTGATCTTCCAGCATGACTTCGCGGAAGGTGAACAGAGCGCCCGCTTCACCGTCGAGAAGACCACGACCGTCGCGCCACCGTTTCCAGTCAAGGCCTTCGCCCGCTACGTTCCCGAGCGCCTCGATGACTTCGCCTGGGAGAACGACAAGATCGGGCACCGCACCTACGGGCAGGCGCTGGCGGCGCCAGCGCCCCCGGGCAGCGACAAGGAAGTCCTGGTGACGAGCGGTGTCGACATCTGGTTCAAGCGACCCTCCTATCTCATCATCGACCGTTGGTACAACAAGGGCCACGACCACTATCACAAGGACGAGGGCGAAGGGCTGGACATGTATGCCGTCGGCCGCACGCGCGGCGCGGGTGGCACCGGCATCTGGGATGGCGACCGCCTGTTCACCAGTCGCAACTATTCCGGGTGGCGTGTCATCACGAATGGCCCCGTCCGGGCTGTTTTCGAACTTACTTACGACGCGTGGGACGCAGGTGGCGTGCAGGTCGCCGAAGTGAAGCGCTTCACGGTCGATGCCGGACATTTCTTCGACACGGTCGAGAGCACCTTCACTGCGCCCGACCAACAGACGCTCACCGTCGCCCTTGGCCTGAACAAGAAGCCGGCCTACCCGGAGCAGGAACCGGTGGTCACGACCTATCGGGCGTCTGCCACGCTGATGCAATGGGTGCACCAGCGCAGCGCCGGCAACTTCGGCACCGCCATCATCGTTCCCGGCGCGACCGGCTATGCGGCCGACGCCGACAACGAACTCATTCTCGTCAAGGCCAAGACGGCCCAGCCTTTGCGGTACTACCTGGGCGCGGGCGTCAACTGGTCCGGCGAGTTTCCGACGGCCCAGGCCTGGCAAGCGTACGTCGCGGCCTATCGTGAGCGCATCGCCTCGCCAATCCGCATCGAACTCGGCATGG
>JAEKLF010000231.1 GCA_019509985.1 Burkholderiales bacterium
ATTCCTCGCCCTCGAACTCGACCAGGCGCACGAGGTCTTCCTGCGCTGCCGAGTTGAGCTTGCCGCCTTCCAGGCGCGGGTCGACGAAGGTGCCGAGGCCGACCTTGGTCAGCAGGCCCGGCGAGCGGCTGGCGATGTGCCGCGTGAGGCTGGACAGCGACCCCTGCGGGAAGTTGTAGGCCTCCACCTCGCCGGCATGGACCATGGCCATCATGGCCTTGCCCGTCTGCCCGAAGTGCCCGGCGACGACGCGCTTGACCATGCCCGCGTGGGCGAAATGGGCCATGCCGCCCGTGCCGGCGTTGCCGATGGCGCCGCAGGCCCAGGTGGTGAGCTGGCGCGGATGGCCGGTGGCCAGGAAATGGCGCTCCAGCCCCTGCAACGCTTCTTCGGCCAGGCCCATCATGGCCAGGCCGCCGAGGAAGAGGGTGGCGCCGTCCTTGACGAGGGGGCCGACCTGGTCGGCAGTGATGATCTTCATGCTGTTGTGTTCTCGATGAGCAGGGCCATGCCCTGGCCGCCGCCGACGCAGGCGGAGACGACGGCGTAGCGGCCGCCACGGCGCTGCAGCTCGCGCGCCGCGGTGAGGGTGAGGCGCACGCCGGTGGCGGCGAGCGGGTGGCCCAGGGCGATGGAGCCGCCGTTGACGTTGAGCCTGGCCAGGTCCAGGCCGAGCTCCTTCACGCAGGCCAGCGTCTGGGCGCCCTGGGCCTCGTTGATCTCGAAGAGGTCGATGTCCGACAGCTTCAGCTCGCAGCGCTTCAACAGCGCGCGGATGGCCGGGGCCGGGCCGATGCCCATGATCTCGGGCGGCACGCCCGCCGCCGCCGCGCCGCGCAGCCGGGCGATAGGCTTCAGCCCGCGGTCGCGCACCTGCACGCCGGAGGCCACGATGACGGCCGCCGCACCGTCGACCAGGGCCGCGGAGTTGCCGGCCGTCTGCACGCCATCTTCGTAGACCGTGCGCAGCGCGGACAGCGCCTCGAAGGAGGAGGGGCGCGGATGGGTGTCGCGGTCCGCTGCAGCCACCTTGCGAGGCAGCTTGATGCCGCGCGGCTCATAGCCTTCCAGTTCGAAGCGCTCGCTCGTCACCGGGTCGATCTCGCCCGCGAGGAAGCCGTCGGCCTGGGCGCGCAGTGCGCGCTCGAAGGAGGCGGCGGCGTAGGCATCCACCTCGGCTCGGGTGATGCCGTATTTCTTGGCCAGGTTCTCGGCCGTCTGGATCATCGAGACCTTGGCCGCCGGGTCGTCGAGGGCTTCCCACAGGAAGTCCTTGAACTCGACCGGCGCGCCGAGCTTGAAGCCGCTGCGGTGGGTGTAGGCGCAGATCGGGTTGCGCGACATGGACTCGGCACCCACCACCAGCGCGAGGCTGGCATAGCCCAGCGTGATCTGGTCCGCCGCCTGGCGAATGATCTCGAAGCCGCTGCCGCAGATGCGCTGCACGAGGATGGCCGGCACCTCGATGGGCACGCCGGCATACAGGCCGATGTGGCGCGGCAGCACGAAGGCATCGAAGGACGCCTGCGCCATAGAGGCGATGACGACCGAGTCGACCGCGCTGCCCGGCACGCCGGTGCGCTCCAGCGCGGCGCGGGCGGCCTTGATGCCGAGGTCGATGGGCGAGACCTCGGCAAGCGCGCCGCAGTAATCGACCCAGGGCGTGCGCGCGCCACCGAGCAGCCAGTGGTCGTCGAATCGGGCGGAGAAGTCGGGCATGGGTCCGGCCGGCGGAAGCCAGCTTCAAGGCTGTTGATGATTAACAGTATTAACTAAATCATCATTGATGCAGCTAGGGTTTGCACCGATAAATTTGTCCTTGAATCGACAATTGTCCCTTTGTTAATGGCGTGCGTTGGCTTGATGGTCCTGAGATGCCGGCCCGCCGTGTTGATGGCAAAGTGATTTGATAAAACAACTGTTTCGTGCGCCTCAGCCCTATGAGGGCGGTTGGGCAGCGCGCTGCAGCCGATAAGCCAACTGCGCCCGCGTGATGCCCAGGCGCCGTGCGGCAGCGGCCAGGTTGCCGTGCTCGGCCTCGGTGGCTTCCTGCAGCAGCTGGCGCTCGATGGCGTCCAGCTCGACATGGCCGGCACCGCCGGGCTGCAGTGCCTCGCCCAGCAGGTCCAGCAGGCGCGGCGGCGGCGCGGCGTTCTTCTGCAGCGTGCCGTGGGCGCCGATGGTCAGCAGGGCCTCATCGCTGAGCTGCTCGCGGCGGAACATGTGGGCGACGTCGATGGCCTGGTCGTCCTCGGCGGAGATGACGCCGCGCTCCACCAGGTTCTGCAGCTCGCGGATATTGCCCGGGAAGGCGTAATGCAGCATGGCCCGCACGGCGCGCGGCGTGAAGCCGGTCGGGTGGCGGCCGTGGCGCAGGGCCTCGCGGCGCAGGAAATGCGCCATCAGCAGCGGGATGTCGTCGCGCCGCTCGCGCAGCGGCGGCAGGTGGATGGGGTAGACGTTGAGGCGGTAGAACAAGTCTTCGCGGAAGCGGCCTGCGCGCACCTCGGCCTGCAGGTCGACGTTGGTCGCGGCGACGACCCGCACGTCCAGCTGGAGCGTGCGCGTGCCGCCCACGCGCTCGACTTCGCCCTCCTGCAGCGCGCGCAGCAGCTTGCCCTGGCTGACCAGGCTGAGCGTGGCGATCTCGTCCAGGAACAGCGTGCCGCCGTCCGCCCGCTCGAAGCGCCCGGGGCGTGATTGGCTGGCGCCGGTGAACGCGCCGCGCTCGACGCCGAACAGCTCGCTCTCGATCAGCGTCTCGGGGATGGCCGCGCAGTTCACGGCCACAAAGGGCTGAGCCGCACGTGGGCTGATGCGGTGCAGCCTGCTGGCGAAGGCCTCCTTGCCGACGCCTGACTCGCCGGTGAACAGCACCGTGGCGCGCGTGCCGGCCACCCGCGCCAGCTGGTGGCAGGCGGACGTGAAGGCCGATGACGCGCCGACGATGTCGTGGCGCTCGGCGCTGGGTGGTTCTTCGGCGTCCGTGGGCGTGGCCGCCGGAGGCGCCTCGACGGGCGCGGGCTCGCTGGCGCTCAGGCGGCGGAATTCCTTGGCTTCCAGGTAACTCAGGTCTTCGCTGATGTCGCCCCAGGCGGCCGCGTGGCGGCCGATCACGCGGCAGACGCTCGCCCCCATCGAACGGCAATCGACTTCGCGAAAAATGACGAGCTGGCCGAACAGGCTGGTCACATAGCCGGTGGCATAGCCGACCTGCGACCAGCAGGCCACCTCGGTGCCGACGCCGTAGGCGCTGATGTGCTCGTCGTCCTCGCTGGAGTGCTCCCACAAGAACTCGCCCTCGTAGGTGCCTCGGTTGATGTCGAAATCGAAGGCCAGCGGCGTCACCTTGACCACGCCTTCGAGCGCATGCAGCCGCGTGCCCGCCATAAAGACGGTGGCCGCGTCGGCATTGGGCCAGCGCTCGCGCACGAGCTGGGCGTCGCGCGCGCCCGAGACATAGCCGGCCCGCGTCAGCAGGCCGCGCGTGCGTTCCATGCCGAGGGTATCGATCAGCTCTCGGCGCAGGTGCCCGACGGAGGAGCTGTGCAGCAGCAGCATGCGCTGGTCGTTCAGCCAGATGCGGCCATCGCCCGGCGAGAAGAACAGCGACTCGGTCAGGTCGCCCATCGTCGGCGCCTGGTCCTGCACGAAGTGCTTGCTGTCGCCGCGCTTCAGCATGGTGCCGGTCTGGCGGGCCACCTCGGCCAGGGAGATGCGGGGCGATTTGGTCATGGAGTGATGAATTCAGCAACACGGCGGGCCGCCGAGTCCTTGAATTGTTTTCAATTCATAAATATCCAGGTCCAGGGATAACCCGCGACGGCGGCCTCTACATCGGGGCCAGGGAAAGTCCCAGGGCGAGGTGGGTCCTTCACTCTGAAAACGATCGGTCGCGGCGCGCCGCGACCGATGGCTGGCACGGCGCATGGCTTGGCATGGCACAGGCGTTGCACTGCTTGAGGGCAAGCGAGCACCGAGTTCGCGCTTTTTGCAAACCACCTCAGCAGCCCCGCCATGAGCACATCAGCCCTTCTCGACCCCACCCTGTGGCGTGAACACCTCTACAGCAGCGGCTGGCGCGCCGCATCCCAGGCCGCCGACCTGATCGAGCCCGCGACAGGCGCCGTGCTGGTGCGCACCGGCCGTGCCGTGGCTGCCGACGTGGCACCTGCCACCGCTGCCGCCGCCGCCGCGCAAACCGCCTGGGCCGCGTTGCCGCCGCGCGAGCGCGCCAGCGTGTTCCTGCGCGCCGCCCAGCTGTTCCAGCAGCACTTCGACGAGCTGGCGCTGTTCGTCACCCGCGAGAGCGGCGCCATCCTGCCCAAGGGCCAGCATGAGCTGCGCGAGGCCATCGCCTTCTGCCAGATCGCCGCCGCCATGCCGCTGCAGTCGCAGGGCCAGGTCTTGCCCAGCACGCCGGGCCGCATGTCCATCGCACGGCGTGTGCCGCTCGGTGTCGTCGGCGTCATCTCGCCGTTCAACTTCCCGCTCATCCTGACGCTGCGCGTCGTCGCCCCGGCGCTGGCCGCCGGCAACGCCGTCATCATCAAGCCCGACCCGCGCACGCCGGTCAGCGGCGGTTTCATGATCGCCCAGGTCTTCGAGGCCGCCGGCCTGCCTGCTGGCCTGCTGCACGTGTTGCCCGGCGGCGCGGACGTCGGCGAGGCGCTGGTGGCCGACCCGGCCGTCGCGATGATCTCCTTCACCGGCTCGGCCGGCGTGGGCCGGCGCATCGGCGAGCTGGCGGGCCGGCACCTGAAGAAGGTCTCGCTCGAACTCGGCGGCAGCAACGCCCTCATCGTGCTGGACGACGCCGACCTCGACCTCGCCGCCAGCAACATTGCCTGGGGCGCCTGGCTGCACCAGGGCCAGATCTGCATGGCCAGCAACCGCGTGCTGGTGCATGAGGCCATCGCCCCGGCCATCACCGAGCGCCTCGTCGCCAAGGCCCAGCACCTGCCCGTGGGCGACGGCGCCACCGGCCAGGCCGCCCTGGGCCCATTGATCGACGAGCGCCAGCGCGACCGCGTGCACGCCGCCGTACAGGCCAGCGTCAAGGCCGGCGCCCAACTGCTGGCCGGTGGCAGCTTCGACCGCCTGTTCTACAAGCCCACCGTGCTGGCCGGCGTGAAGCCCGGCATGCCGGCCTTCGACGACGAGACCTTCGGCCCGGTCGTCAACCTCGTCACCTTCAAGACCGACGAAGAAGCCGTGGCCCTGGCCAACACCGGCCATGGCGGCCTGGCGGCCGGCGTGATCTCCAGGTCGGTCGGCCGCGCCCTGGCGGTGGGCAACCAGCTGCGCGCCGGCATGGTCCACATCAACGACCAGACCGTCAACGACGACGCGGTCAACCCCTTCGGCGGCCCCGGAATCGCCGGCAACGGGAACTCGCACGGCGGCCCCGGGGACTGGGAGCAGTTCAGCACCTGGCAATGGCTCACGGTGAAGGACACGCCACCGCAGTTCCCTTTCTAGCCCCTCGCCCAGTCTCGCATCGCTGAACGCGAGCGAGCCTGGTCGGGCCCCCGAGGGGACGGCGATGCGTGCGGCATTGAGCCGCCCGTACATCTCCAGACGGGCCGGCTTGGGAGCGGCCCGGCGCTCGGCCCAGAAGACAAAGCAACGAACCATCAGGAGACAAGCATGAACGTCCAAGGCAAAACCATCGTCATCACCGGCGCCAGCTCCGGCATCGGCGCCGAGACGGCGCGCTTCCTACGCCTCAAGGGCGCCCGCGTCATCGGCGTGGACCGCAACGAGCCGCTGCTGACGCTGGACGGCTTCATCAAGGCCGACCTGTCCGAGCAGGCCGCCATCGACGCCGCCTTCAAGCAACTGCCCGAGCGCTTCGACGCGCTGTGCAACAT
>JAEKLF010000125.1 GCA_019509985.1 Burkholderiales bacterium
GTCTTCAGTGCCGTCAAGCTCGCTGGGCTTTTCGGGGAAGGCCTGGGACGTGTTGGGACATCTAAGCCCCTGCCACCATTAGGCTTATTCAGGTCCGCCGGATCGCGTTGGACGACCCGGCACAACCTTAAATTATTCCCACTCGATGGTCGCTGGAGGCTTGCTCGACACGTCGTAGGTCACGCGGTTGATGCCGCGCACCTCGTTGATGATGCGGCCCGATGTGCGCTTGAGCAGCGAGTACGGCAGTTCGGCCCAGTCGGCCGTCATGAAGTCGCTGGTCTGTACGGCGCGCAACGCGACGACATAGTCGTAGGTGCGGCCGTCGCCCATCACGCCCACGCTCTTGACCGGCAAGAAGACGGCGAAGGCTTGGCTCGTCAGCGCGTACCAGCTCTTGCCCGTGGCCGGGTCGATGGTGTTGCGCAGCTCCTCGATGAAGATCGCGTCGGCGCGGCGCAGCAGGTCGGCGAAGTCCTTCTTCACCTCGCCGAGGATGCGCACGCCCAGGCCCGGGCCGGGGAAGGGGTGGCGGTAGACCATGTCGGGCGGCAGGCCCAGGGCCACGCCGAGCGCGCGCACCTCGTCCTTGAACAGCTCGCGCAGCGGCTCCAGCAGCTTCAGGCCCAGCGTCTCGGGCAGGCCGCCGACGTTGTGGTGGCTCTTGATGGTCGTGGCCTTCTTGGTCTTGGTGCCGCCGCTCTCCACCACGTCCGGATAGATGGTGCCCTGAGCCAGCCACTTGGCGTTCTTCAGCTTCTTGGCTTCGGCCTGGAAGACTTCGACGAACTCGGCGCCGATGATCTTGCGCTTGCGTTCCGGGTCGGCCACGCCGGCCAGCTTGCCCAGGAACTGATCGCTTGCGTCCACATGCACGACCTTGGCGTGCAGGCGGCCGGCGAACATGTCCATGACCATCTGGCCTTCATTCAGGCGCAGCAGGCCGTGGTCGACGAAGACGCAGGTGAGCTGGTCGCCGATGGCGCGGTGGATGAGCGCCGCGGCCACCGATGAATCGACGCCGCCGGACAGGCCGAGGATGACTTCCTCGTCGCCGACCTGCTCGCGGATCTTCGCCACCGCCTCGTCGATGTAGCTGCCCATCTGCCAGTCGCCTTGGCAGCCGGCGATGTCGCGCACGAAGCGGCGCAGCAGCGCGTCGCCCTGCACCGTGTGCGTGACCTCGGGGTGGAACTGGACGGCGTAGTAGCGCTTCTCTTCGTTGGCCATGCCGGCAATCGGGCAGCTCGGCGTCGACGCCATCAGCTTGAATCCCGGCGGCATCACGGTGACCTTGTCGCCGTGGCTCATCCAGACCTTGAGCATGCCGTGCTTCTCGGGCGTTTCGAAGTCCTGGATGCCTTCCAGCAGCTTGGTGTGGCCATGGGCACGCACCTCGGCATAGCCGAACTCGCGGTGGTCGGCCGCCTCGACCTCGCCGCCCAGTTGCACCGTCATCGTGAACATGCCGTAGCAGATGCCCAGCACCGGCACGCCGGCGTCCCACACGGCCTGCGGCGCGCGCAGCTCGTGGTCCTCGTAGGTCGACGCGTGGCTGCCCGAAAGGATGATGGCCTTGGGCGCGAAGCTCTTGATGAACTCGTCGGAGACGTCGTTCGGATGGATCTCGCAGTAGACGGCGGCCTCGCGCACGCGGCGCGCGATGAGCTGGGTGACCTGGGAGCCGAAGTCGAGGATCAGGACCTTGTCGTGTTGCATGGCGGGGCTTTCAGGCCGGCTGCACGGGTTGCGCCGGCGGGTGGCTGCGGAAGAAACGGAGGGTGATCAGCATCGCCACGGCTTGCAGCGCGGCGCAGGTGAAGAAGGGCAGGCCGATGAGGATGTCGCCCGGCGGACGCGTCGACACCCAGCGCAGCAGCTCCAGCGCCACCACCGGCGCGCAGACGGCCATCAGGCTGTTCAACGACGACACGGCGCCCATCGTGCTGCCCTGGCTGGAGGCGTCAGCGGCGTTGGAGATGATGCTCTGCATCGCCGCCGCCGCCACGCCGCCCAGCAGGTTGGCCGCGATGACGACGTACATCATCCAGCCCTCGGTCGCCAGGCCAAAGCCGAGATAGGCCAGCGCGCCCGAGGTCATGCCGGCCACGGCCAGCGTCTTGGGCGCATAGCGCTTGAGCAGAGGCTTGAGCAGCACGCCCTGGCTGACCACCGACACCACGCCCACGGCCAGCAGCGACCAGCCGACCTGGCCCGGCCCCCAGCCGAACTTGAACTTGGTGTACAGCACCCAGCTCGTGTGCAGCATGAACTGCGCGAGCGAGGCCAGTGCCAGCACCAGCACCAGCGGGCCCACGCCCTTGAGCCCGGCCAGGCCTTGCAGTGAGGCCACCGGATTCATCTTGCGCCAGTCCAGCGCGCGGCGGCGCTCCAGCGGCAGCGACTCCGGCAGCACGAAGAAGCCGTAGCACCAGTTGACGATGGCCAGGCTGCCGGCCGCGAAGAAGGGCAGGCGCACGTTGATGTCGCCCAGGAGGCCGCCGATGACGGGGCCGAGCATGAAGCCCAGGCCGAACATCGCGCCGAGCTGGCCGAAGCGCTTGGCGCGGTCTTCGCCGGCGGTGATGTCGGCCACGTAGGCATTGGCGATGGCGATGTTGGCCTGCATCGCGCCCGAGAACAGCCGCACGACGACCAGCACCCACAGCGCCGGCGCGGTGGCCGTGACGAAGAAGCTCAGCGCCAGGCCGGCAAAGCCGATCAGCAGCACCGGCCGGCGGCCGAAGCGGTCGGACAGCGCGCCGAGGATGGGCGAGCCGAAGAAGTTGGCGACGCCGAAGGCCAGCGTCAGCATCAGGAAGCCCAGCGTCTGCTCGTCGTTGCTGCGCGTGAACACGCCGACGATGTGCGGCAGCACCGGCACGATGAGGCCGATGGAGATCATGTCGATCAGCACGGCGGCCATGATGAAGCCCATGGCCGGGGCGCGTTGCGGTGATTGGCTCATCGTGTTCCTGAAAAGCGAAACGGGGCGATCTGGCGTCGCCCCGTCCTGCAATGGCCGGGCCTCAACCCGCGCTGCGGTAGTTCGGTGCTTCCTTCGTGATCTGCACGTCGTGGACATGGCTCTCGCGCATGCCCGCCGTCGTGATCTCGACGAACTCGGCCTTGTTCTGCATGTCGGCAATGGAGCCGCAACCGCAGTAGTGCATGGCCGCCTTCAGGCCGCCGGCCATCTGGAAGATGACCTGCACGACCGAGCCCTTGTAGGGCACCTGGCCCTCGATGCCTTCGGGCACGAGCTTGGACGTGTTGGGGTTGTTGGCCGACGTGTCCTGGAAGTAGCGGTCCGCGCTGCCCTTGGCCATCGCGCCCATGGAGCCCATGCCGCGGTAGCTCTTGAAGGTGCGGCCCTGGTAGAGCACGACCTCGCCCGGCGCTTCCTCGGTGCCGGCGAAGGCGCCGCCCATCATGACGCAGTCGGCACCCGCGGCAATGGCCTTGGCCAGGTCGCCGGAGTAGCGCACGCCGCCGTCGGCGATGACCGGCACGCCGGTGCCCTTGAGCGCGCCGACGACGTTGTCGATGGCGGTGATCTGCGGCACGCCGACGCCCGCGACGATGCGAGTCGTGCAGATGGAGCCCGGGCCGATGCCGACCTTGACACCGTCCGCGCCGGCTTCCACCAGCGCCAGCGCCGCGGCGCCGGTGGCGATGTTGCCGCCGATGACGTCGACGTTGGGATAGGCGCGCTTGACCCAGCGCACGCGATCTAGAACCCCGGCGCTGTGGCCATGGGCGGTGTCCACGATGATGGCGTCGACGCCGGCGCGCACCAGCAGTTCGACGCGCTGCTCGGTGTCGTCGCCGAAGCCGACTGCCGCGCCCACGCGCAGGCCGCCATGGCTGTCACGCGCGGCGTTCGGGAAGCTGGTCTGCTTGGTGATGTCCTTCACCGTCATCAGGCCGCGCAGCTCGAAGGCGTCGTTGATGACGACGACGCGCTCCAGCTTGTGCTTGTGCATCAGCGCCTTGGCTTCTTCAAGTGACGCGCCTTCACGCACGGTGATGAGCTTGTCGGCGGGCGTCATGATCTCGCTGACGCGGGCGTCCATGCGGGTCTCGAAGCGCAGGTCGCGGCCGGTGACGATGCCGACGACGCGCTTGCCCTCGACGACCGGGAAGCCGGAGAAGCCGTGCAGCTGCGTGAGCTCAACGGCGTCGCGCACGGTGGCGTCGGGTCCGATGGTCAACGGCTCGCGCACGACGCCGCTCTCGTAGCGCTTGACGCGGGCCACCTCGCGCGCCTGGGCTTCGGCGCTCAGGTTCTTGTGCACGATGCCGATGCCGCCTTCCTGCGCAATGGCGATCGCGAGGCGGGCCTCGGTCACGGTGTCCATCGCGGCAGACACCAGCGGCAGGTTCAGGGGGATATTGCGCGACAGACGGGTCGCAAGGCTGGTGTCGCGGGGCAACACCTGGGAGAACGCTGGCACCAACAGAACATCGTCGAAGGTGAGCGCTTTGCCGAGAAGGCGCATGAGGAAAGCTCCAGACGCAAAGCGGCATTATACGGAGGGTGCCACGGCTACACTGGCGGCATGCGTCACAAGCCCCTGGTTTTCGCCCTCGTCCTCCTCGCGCTGGCAGCCTCCGCTCAAGCCCAGTGGAAGTGGCGCGACGCCAAGGGCAACGTGCAGTACAGCGATCTGCCGCCGCCGCCCGGCGTGCCGGAAAAGGACATCCTGCAGCGGCCCGCATCGGCCATGCGGCAGGCCATCGTCGTGTCGCCCATCGGCGCCGCGGCCAGCGCCGCGTCCGCGCCCAAGCCGGCCGCCAGCGCGCCGACCAAGGCCGAGCTGGACGCCGCCGCGCGCCAGAAGCAGGAGCAGGACGGCCAGACCGCCAAGCAGAAGGAAGAGGAGCGCCGCGTGGCCGAGCTCAAGCGCGAGAACTGCTCGCGCGCCCAGGCCAATCTGCGCGACCTGCAAAGCGGTACGCGGCTGACGCGCACCAACGACAAGGGTGAACGCGTCTACATGGACGAGGCGCAGATCGCCGTCGAAACAGCCCGCGCACGCGACCTCATCACCAGCGAATGCCGCTGAGCCGCCGCTGACTCAACCGCCCGCGTGCTTGGGCCGGTGGCGCGACACGATGCGCTGGCCGCGCTTGGCATAACGCTGCCGGCGCGCTTCCATCGGGTCGACGGTCAATGGGCGGTAGACCTCGATGCGGTCCCGCTCGCGCAGCCGGGTTTCCAGCGGCCTCACGCGCCCCCAGATGCCGATGCGCATGGCGTCGAGCGGCTGGTTCTGCGCCGCCAGGAAGTCGGCGCAGCCGCGCAGGACGGACGCCAGCGTGGCGCCCTCCTCCACGTCCAGCCAGCGGTGCTGCACGTCACCGGCCTGCGGGCTCCAGACGAGTTCAACGCGCACCGTAGAGACTTTCCGCGCGCTGCACGAAGCTGTCGACGAAGGTGTTGGCGATGCGGTCGAACACGGGGCTGACCACCGCCTCCAGCGCGCCGCTACTGAAGGCGTAGCTCAGCTCGAAGGCGATCTTGCAGGCCGTGGGCTCACCGTCCGTGCCGGGCTTGTTCAGCGGCTGGAACTGCCACAGGCCGTCCAGAGATGAGAAGGGGCCATCAACCAGATCCATGCGCACCGTGTGCGCGGCTTCATCATTGCGGTTGCGCGTCGTGAAGGCATGACGAACACCGGCGTAGGCGAGGTGCAGACGAGCCGTGACGGAATCGCCGTCGCGCGCCAGCACGTCGACCTTGTCGCACCAGGGCAGAAACTCGGGATAGCGCTCCACCGCGATGACCAGCTCGTACATCTCGCGAGGCGTGTACCAGAGCAGAACGGACTTTTTGACCTGCTTCATAGAATCCACAAATTGTATTGAGGGGTTTTGCCCCCAACTTCCCTCCCATGTCCATCGCCGAGAACCGCCGCGCCCGCTACGACTACCACATCGAAGAACAGTTCGAGGCCGGTGTCGTCCTGTCCGGCTGGGAGATCAAGGCCATACGCGCGGGCCAGGTGCAGCTGACCGATGGCTATGTGCTGATCAAGAACGGCGAGCTGTTCCTGATCGGCTGCCGCATCAATGCGCTGCGCAGTGCGTCAACCCATGTCACGCCCGAGGCCGACCGCACCAAGAAGCTGCTGATGCACAAGGCCGAGATCAAGCGGCTGGTCGGCAAGGTCGAGCAGCGCGGCTTCACCCTCGTGCCGCTGAACCTGCACTACAAGGGCGGCCGCGTGAAGGCCGACATCGCGCTGGCCAAGGGCAAGGCCGAGCATGACAAGCGCAACACGGAGAAGCAGCGCGATTGGGAAAGAGAGCGCGGCCAGCTGATGCGGCACAAGGTCTCAAACAAGAGCTGACAGCGCCCGTTCGATGTCGGCCTTCAGGTCGGCTGCGTCTTCCAGGCCAATCGCAAACCGCACCAGCGTGCCGCCGTCGAAAGGCAGCGGCAGGTTGCGGCTGCGGCTCATGTCGTAGGGCACGGCCAGGCTCATCGGGCCCGCCCAGGAATAGCCGATGCCGAAGAGCTGCAGTGCGTCGACAAAGGCATCCACCTGTGCCGGCGAGTAGCCAGGCTTGAACACGGCAGAGAACAGGCAGGCCGCGCCCGCGCCACCGACCGCGAGCCAATGCTCATGGCCTGGCGAACCGGGCAGCGCCGGATGGAAGACCTGCGCGACCTCGGGCCGGCCAGCCATCCAGCTCGCCAGCTGGCGCGTGACGCGGTCCTGCGCCGCATAGCGCAGCGGCATCGTCGGCAGGCCGCGCAGCACCAGTTCCACGTCGTTCTGGCCCAAGCCATAGCCCAGGTGCTCGTGCGCGTGGTTGAGCCGATCGTGCAAACGCCGGTCGCGCGTGCAGACCGAGCCCATCAGGATGTCGGCGCCGCCGCTCGCGTATTTGGTCAGCGCCTGCATGACGATGTCGGCGCCCAGGCCGGGGTGGGTTTGCGGCGCCGGCTCGAAGCCATTGAAGGCCAGACCCGCACCCCAGGTGTTGTCCAACGCGGTCGTCACGCCGCGCGCGCGGCAGGCGGCCAAGGTGCCCAACAAGTCGGGGAACTCCAGCGTGATGGAGCCCGCGGCTTCCAGCCAGACGAGTCTGGTGTTGTCGCGCAGCTCCGGCACCCTCAGCGAGTCGTAGAAGCGGTGCGTAACGCCCCATTGCGGCAGCCAGGATTCGGTCAGGTAGCGGTTCTGGCCGTAGACGTTGTCCGGCACCAGCACCTCGTCGCCGGGCCGCAGCACGGCCAGCGACGGCAGCGTCACGGCCGCCAGGCCGCTGGGCACCAGCAGGCAGTGCTCGGCATGCTCCAACGTGGCGATGCGCGCGGCCAGCGTGTAGCTGGTCGGCGTGCCGTGCAGGCCGTAGCGGTAGCACAGGCCATCGCGCGGGCGCGGCTTGTGCAGATCGGCCGTGTTCCTGAACAGCACGGTCGATGCCTTGGCCACCGGCACGGGCACCGCGTCCCAGCCCTCGGGGGCGCGGTAGGAATGATGGATCAGTTCGGTGCTCGGCGCTCGTTTGCTCATCAGACCAGGCTCGCCACCAGGTCATGCCCATCCGCCGCGACGACACGGGCGCGCACGAAGTCGCCGACCTTCATCGTCTTGCTGGCCTTCTCGGGCGGCAGGATCTTCACGGTGCCGTCAATCTCGGGCGCGTCGGCGTAGGAGCGCCCCACCCCGCCCTTGCGGCCCAGGGCCGGCGCGGAGTCGACCAGCACCTGCAGCGTCTGCCCAACGCGGGCCTGCAGCTTGGCGGCCGACACCGCTTCGGCCACCGCCATGAAGCGCGCGCGGCGCTCCTCGCGGACCTCGGCCGGGAGCGCACCGGCAATCTCGTTGGCGCTGGCACCGTCGACGGGCGAGTAGGCGAAGCAGCCGGCGCGGTCGATCTGCGCTTCCTGCATGAAGTCCAGCAGGTGCTGGAACTCGGCTTCCGTCTCGCCGGGGAAGCCGGCGATGAAGGTGGAGCGGATGACCAGCTCCGGGCAGCTCTCGCGCCAGCGCAGGATGCGCTCCATGTTCTTCTCGCCGTTGGCCGGGCGCTTCATGCGCTTGAGCACATCGGGGTGCGAGTGCTGGAAGGGCACGTCCAGGTAAGGCAGCACCAGGCCTTCGGCCATCAGCGGCAGCACCGCGTCCACGCTCGGATAGGGGTAGACGTAGTGCAGACGCACCCAGGCGCCATAAGGCTTGGCGATCTCACCGAGCTGGGCGACCAGGTCCAGCATGCGGGTCTTGACCGGCTTGCCGTCCCAGAAACCCATGCGGTACTTCACGTCCACGCCGTAGGCCGAGGTGTCCTGGCTGATGACCAGCAGTTCCTTCACGCCGCTCTCGAACAGCGCGCGCGCCTCGTTCAGCACGTCGCCGATGGGGCGGGACACCAGGTCGCCGCGCATGCTGGGAATGATGCAGAACGAACAGCGGTGGTTACAGCCCTCGCTGATCTTCAGATAGGCGTAGTGCTTGGGCGTGAGCTTGATGCCGTAGCTCGGCACCAGGTCGACGAAGGGGTCGTGGGGCTTGGGCACGTGGGTGTGCACCGCGTCCATGACCTCCTGCGTCGCGTGCGGGCCCGTCACGGCCAGCACGCTGGGGTGGATCTCGCGCACCAGACTGCCGGCGTCCGTGCTGGCCGCCCCCGCCTTGGCGCCCAGGCAGCCGGTGACGATGACCTTGCCGTTCTCCGCCAGCGCCTCACCGATGGTGTCCAGGCTTTCCTTGACCGCGTCATCGATGAAGCCGCAGGTGTTGACGATGACCAGGTCAGCCCCCGCGAAAGTCTTGGAGGTGTCGTAGCCCTCGGCGCGCAGTTGCGTGAGGATGAGTTCGGAGTCGGTCAGCGCTTTCGGGCAGCCGAGCGAAACAAAGCCGATCTTCGGCGCGGCGGCCGGAGCGGCTAGGGTGGCAGGTTCGTTCATCGCCGTATTTTCGGCGATGTGGACCGATCAGGGCTTCTTGCTACCTGGCGGCACCGTGAACGGGAACAGCGCACCGGCATTTTTCAGCTGTTCCTGCCACTGGTTCATCAGCGCTTTGGACTGCTCGGCATAGCCGCCCATCAGGCCGGTCCAGGCATCGGGCGTGAAGGGAATGCCGCCCGGCGTCTGTTCGGTGAAGCGCGATTGCAGATCCGTGAAGGCCTGCATCTGGCGCTCCAGCAGCCCGCCCATGACGCCCTGCATCGCGTGGCCGTAGAAACGGATGATCTGCGCCAGCGAGCTGGTCGAGAACATCGGCACACCGCCGGTCTCCTCTTCCAGAATGATCTGCAGCAGGATGGAGCGGGTCAGGTCTTCCTGCGTCTTGGCGTCGTGCACCTCGAAGGCAATGCCTTCCAGCACCATGCGCTTCACGTCGGCCAGCGTGATGTAGCTGCTGGTCTGCGTGTCGTAGAGACGGCGGTTGGGGTACTTCTTGAGGATACGCAAGCCAGCCTTGGCCTCATCGGCGGGGGCTTGCTCGGTGGATGCCGGCTTCTTGCGGGCAGTCGCCATGCGGGGGTCTCCTGTGCAGTGCAGCAAATTCTAGGCAGAGCCCGACTGTCGCTCGGAACGGGTTTACCTGGAGCTTCGCGAAACAAAAAACCCGCATTGGGACTCGGCCCGCCCTGGGAGGGCCCGCTGCCGTAGTGTTAACAGGCCCTAGCTCAACGGTCCGATTCGTTGCGAGCCGGCGCCAAGCGCCCGGATCCGACCAGGATTCCTAACGGCGCCAGCAGCGGCCACGGATCGTGGCCAAGCCGGCCGACACGCTCATCGAGGGCACAGGCAACCGATCAGGCGCCCAGCACGGCTATCGCTTCAGGGCAGCTTGGCCGGCGCAGTGGCCGCGAGCCAGCCGTGCATGTACAGCACGTGGTCGCGGTACTGCTCGGCCTTGGGGCCGCTGCCGTTGTAGCGGCGCACCGCCTCGGCCAGGTTGCCATTGGCAGCCTTCAGCTTGTCCCGCATCTCCCTCATGAAGCGGTCCAGGCAGCTCTCGATGGTCCGCCACTCGCGGTTGCGGAAGAAGTCCGGGTCGGTCTCGAAGTGCTGCAGGTCGTACTGGAAGATGCCGTAGCCTTTGTAGAGCCAGCGCTGCGGACCGTAGCCGCGCAGCTTGCGTGTCTCGTTGGCCTCCTCGATGAGCATGTCGGTCAAGGCATCGCCAACCTTGGCGCGGAACTCCGCCGCGTTGCGCGGGAAGGCGCCGCGCGAGGAGCCGGGCACGTCACCGCTGCCGTCGAAGACGCAGCGCTCCAGCACGTCGCCCGCGTTCAGGCGGTCGATCCAGTGCAGCCAGACGTTGGCCGTCTCCTTGCAGGCGATTGCCGCCACGAGATTCGAGTCCAGCGGCGTGCCTAGCACGATCGCGTCGATCTGGGCGCCGAAGTTCTGGAACAGCCAGTCGCGGGCTCGCAGAGCCTGCGCTTGCGAGACGGGAAGATCCGCTGGCGGCGGCCCCGCTACGGCCGTGCCGGCCATCGCCATCGGCTGGGCCGCCGGCGCAGCTCCCGCCGTGGCCGCAGCCGCCACGAGTGCCGAGGCGGCGCCTTGCGGGATCTTCTCCTGCCGCACGGCAGCAGCCTTGAACATCGCTGCCCAGGTCGTGGCGTCGACGACGCCGTTGGGGTCCAGGCTGTTGCGCCGCTGGTATTCGGCCACGGCCAGCTTGGTGGCGCCGCCAAAGATGCCGTCGACGGTGCCGCAGGGCGGCTCGCTCTGCAGGATGGTCAGCGCCTGCTGGATGGCCCTGACGTCTTCGCCGCGGCACAGCGGAAAGCGGAAGGCGACTTCGCGGGTGAAATCCATTGCTCAGACCCCCGCGCAGTTGGTGAGGCCGGCCGCTTCCTGGCTCGCCGCGTTGCGCGTGGCGCGCGCCGCGTCGGCGACGCTGGACGACGGTCCACTGTCAAGCGCACGGCCCGCGAGCCGCGCAGCTTCGCGCGCGGCGGCGCAACGCTCGCTGCTGGCCAGCGCCGGGCGCTGCGCCATCGCCAGTGCGGCCGAAGCGCCGAGCAGGTCCCGCTCGGCCGTGGCGGGCAGGCCGGCGATGCCGCTGCGCGCCTGGCGCAGCAGCGCGACGCCTTCAGCGGGCGGGCGAAAACCCGAGGCGCAGTACTGCGCGCGGGCCGCGTTCTCGGCCAGGTTCACCGCGTCGGCACTGCCGGCCGGCGCTGCGCCCTGGGCCTTGCCGTAGGCATCGACGGCGCAGTCCAGGTTGCGCCGTGCGCTGGCCGTCGGCGGCGGGCACGCAGCCCCCGCGGCGGCCTCGGTCCGAGCCAGGGCCAGGCAGGCGCGGCCGCGGATGGCCTGGATGCGCAGGCAGGCGGGGTCGGACGGTTGCGTCAGGCAGTCGCTCTCCGCCACCTCTGCGGCATTCGCGGCGTCGCGCCCTTCGGTCTGGGCCTTGGTCATTCGTTCGAGCTGCGGGGTGGGACCGGGGAGCGCGGCGCAGGCGCCGAGCAGCAACAGCAGGGGCAGGCTACGCATCACTTCACCTCCGCAATGGCACGAACGAGATCGACGTTGTCGCGCCGGGCGCTGTCAGTGAGCATCACCAGCGCATCGAAGGCCGCCGCCTGATCCCAGGGCACGCCGGGCTTGGCCGACACGCCCGAAGCCGCGTCGATGAGGCGGTTCGCGTCGCGGGCCGTCAGGTTCTGCACCGCCGCGGCGGCCAGTTCGGGGTTGGCGGACGCGGCCAGCGTGGCCTTGATCGGGTTCAGCGTCGCGTCCTGCACGTCGCCGGAGCCGTAAAGCGCGAGCAGCGATTGGCGCAGCTCGGCCAGGCCGGTCTCGACGTCGGCATCGCTCAGAAGACCCGCAGCCTCCGTGCCGGCCGAGCCGTAGGCCTTCGTCAGCCGCAGCGGGCCATCGTCGCGCAGCACCGCGTCCAACAGGATGCCGTCGACAATGCCCGGCGGCTGCCCGCCGAGCTTGCCCAGCAACAACGGCGAGCGGTTCAGCGCACTGCGCACCAGCTCCGGTGACAGCGCACCGAACTCGATCAGGCCCTGGGCCAGCGGCGCCGCCAGCACGCGCGCACGCCAGCGCTGGAACTGGCTGGACCCTAGCTTGACGCCCAGGCTGATCAGCGTCGCCAGACCGGCCGCGGCGCCCAGACCGGGTATGGCTGGCAGCACCGACTGAAGCAATGGCGAGGCGCGACTGAGCAAGGCACCGAGCGGGGATTTTTCCGTGCCGGTCAGCGACTCGAAAGCGTCGGTCAGCGCGGCGAGCTGGTCGCCGGTCGCCGTCGCCGCGGTCACCCCCTGCACCGCGGTGACGGCGCGGTCGGCTGCATCGATGGTCTTGTCGAGGTCGTCTGGCAGCAGGCCCTTGGGCAGCAGCGGCCCGAGCGTGAACAGCAGCGTCTTGGACAACCCGAGATGGCGCTTCAGCGTCGACAGCGTCGAATCGAACTTGCCCGCGCGTTCGACCTGCCCGTTGCTCGCGTCGGCGCGCTGTTCCGCCTCGCCGAGTTCCTGCTTCGCGGCGTCGGCCTCGGTCTGGGCCTGGTTGGCGGATTCCTTCGCAACGGCAGCGATCTTGGTTTGCTGCAAGGCCTCGCGGTTCGCCTCGGCGATCTTCTCGACCGCCTGCGCCGGCACGCCGGTCGTACGGGTCCCGAAGTAGAAGCCAAAGACACCGGTGATGATGCCGTTCACGTAGCCGGCGATCGCCGTGTCCATGCCGACCGCGTTGCTGAACAGCAGCAGCGGCAGACCCACCACCGCGACCACCAGCGCCAACACGGCCCGCACCGTGCCCTCGGGCAGGCCCATGGGCAGGTCCTTCACGGCGGCCAGGCTGGCAGCGTCGAGCGACTTGCCCTCGATCAGCGCGAAGAACCGTGCGGACAGCCACCAGAGGAAGACCGCGGCGGCAATGCCGACGCCAAAGATCAGCACCGCGACGACGAGGCGCAAGCCGCTCTTGTTCTTGTCGTCGAACTGCAGCGAGGACAACTCCGGCATGCCGAGCGCGTGCTGCAGCAGGAAGCCCACCAGCGTCACCGCGCCGCCGATCAGCACGATGCGCAGCGGCAGCCGCAGCAGGTCTTCCCAGAAGATGCGGCCGGCACTGCGAGTCTCGGGTGGCGGGGGATCTGTTTGGCTCATTCGGCGCGCTCCGGATCACTCGACGACGCGAGGTGGCGAGGGCGTATTTGGCGCGTGGCCCCGACTTCCCGCATCAACAACACTGCGGATCGAACGCCGGGGCCGCGAAGATTTGTTGGCGTCGAATTAGGGGGTACGTCGGCCGTTCCTCACCGAAGCGGCGGGCATCGGTTCGACCCGTCGCGTAGGGCTTGGCCTACGTCACTGCGCGGCATTGACGACATGCCCATGCCCCCTCCCGTTGAGTAAATTGGATTTGCCGGAAGCCAGATCAGTACACCTGCGTAGGCAACTGGACAGGCAACCGACTGAAGGCCCGATGCCAACGCACCGGGCCTTCTCTTTGCCCAAGGAGAAGCGCGATGCCCCACCGGAACACGATCTGTCTTTGGTACGACGGCACAGCCGTCGACGCCGCCAACTTCTACGCGAAGACATTCCCCGACAGCGCCGTGGGCGCCATCCACTACGCGCCGAGCGACTATCCAGACGGCAAGCAGGGCGACGTGCTGACGGTCGAGTTCACCGTGGCGGGCATTCCCTGCATCGGCCTGAACGGCGGCCCGATGTTCAAGCACAGCGAGGCGTTCTCATTCCAGATCGCGACCGAAGACCAGGCCGAGACCGACCGCCTGTGGAAGGCCATCGTCGACAACGGCGGCCAGGAGAGCCAATGCGGCTGGTGCAAGGACCGCTGGGGCCTGTCTTGGCAGATCACGCCTCGTGCCCTCATCGCCGCGCTGGCCGACCCTGATCACGCCGCGGCCAAACGCGCTTTCGAGGCCATGATGAAGATGGGCAAGATCGATATCGCGGCCATCGAGGCGGCCAGGGCGGGCTGACGCGGCAACTTCTCCCAGCCACACGCGTCAAGGCCGATGGGGCTGGCGCGTTCGGTCAGGCGCCTGCGGGGCCGTCATTCTTGTTGGGTCGGTCAGCTCCCTTGTCTTCGAACTTCAGCACCGACAGCTGGCCGTCGCCCTCAAGGTAGGCCGCTCGCACCTGGCGCACGTCTTCAACGCCGGCCTGGCGCAGCTGGGCCTCCACGTCTTCGCGTGTCAGGAACTCCTTGCGAAGGTTGCGCATGAGCATCTGCCCATCCTTCACCAACTGCAGCGGATCCGGCTCGGTGAGCTTGCGCACGGCCTTCCATCGAAAGCTCGCCCAGTCGAGCGCGTAGTTCCAGAACACCAGGGTGCCCACGAGGATGAAGCCCTCTGCCACGGTCTGGTAGCTGCCCGACATGCCATTCTGGGATGCGTCGGCAATGATGACCACGAGCAGGATGTCGGCCACCCCGAGCGAGCCTGGGTCGCGGCGCAGCACGAAACGGAAGATCAATAGCAGGAACCAGTACATCAGCGTGCCGCGCACAAACAGCTCGAGCGGCGACACGTGGATCGCGAACAGCTCTGACAAGTCCATCTCTACCTCCTTGTTCGGACCGCCTCCGACGGTCTGATGTCAGCCTTCAACACGCGTGCCATCTGTTCCAGCGCGCGGCCCCTCGCGTCAGCGGATTCGGCCGCGACGCAGTCCACCGGTATCCATACCGAATAGCCGCGCAGGTAGGCGTCCATTGCGCTGAAGAGCACGCAGTTGTCCGCAGCGATGCCCGTGACGATGAGCCGCTTGCAGCGGAGCTGTTCCAGAAGCAGGTCCAGCGGCGTGGCATAGAACGCCGAGTGGCGTGGCTTCAACAGCGCGAAATCGTCGCGCCTGGGCGCGATCAGCCTGGCGATCTTTCCGGCAATGCCCGGCTTGGCTCGGCAGTGCCGCCAGAGCGCCTTGAAGTCGGACGTCCACTGGCCGTAGTTGTCGTTCGCATAGATCGTTCGGACCCCTTCGGCGGCCAGGCGCCGGCGCAGATTGGCGGTCTGCCTTGCAGCCTCGAGCGCCGACGGCGCGAGCTCGGCCGCGCCGTCGAAGCTCAAGGGGTTCACGAAATCGACCAGCAGCAAGACCGTCTTGCTCGGCTGCAGGGCGTCCGTCCTGATCTTGCTCATGGGGTCACCACGGATCGTTTTGGCAAGCGGCGTTCCCAGCCAAGAACGTCGCCAGCACCCCAGGGATTGGCGCAGTTACGACGTGCGGCCGTAACTGCGGTCTTGTCTGACATGCGCTCCATGTGCACGGCCTAACCTTGCCTCGTGGCGCCATGAGGGTGCCGCGTTTTTCCACCACCCAACTGGAGATTCACATGCCCAACACGCGCAACCAAGGTTCCAGCAACAACCAGCAAGGCAGCAACCACAGCGGCAGCCGTGGCGGCAATCAGGCCGGATCCGGCGGCGCCAGCGCCAACCAGCAAGAGCAAAGCTCGCGCAGCGGTGGCAACCAGCATGGCGGCTCGCAGGGCTCGACGCGTGGCGGGTCGCATCAGCAGCACGTTGACGCCGGCAAGCAGAGCCACAAGAACAGCTGAGCCGTGATCAGCTGACAACCAGGCCACGCAGCGCGCAACGACGCCCGCCTCGTCAGGCGCCATGTGGCTTCCCACGGAGCGGCATGGCGCCATCCGGGAGTCGCTGCACGCAATGTCAAAGGCCGGATCATGGCCAGCTAACGCGCGCCCTCGCCGAGCGCTTCACGCACCCGACCGCAACGGGAGACCCAGATGCCCCACTGCATCATGCTCATTCGCCATGCGGAGAAGCCCCGGCCCGGCCACGATGGCGTGGACGATGCGGGGAAGCCGGATGACCTGTCATTGAGCGTCGCCGGCTGGCGTCGCGCTGGCGCGATGGCTCCGTACTTCGCATCCCTTGCCGGCTCCGTGCATGCGAGGTCGCTCTGCAGGCCCGAGCACATCTTCGCGGCGCGGGCGACGTCCATGCATCCATCGACGCGTCCACGCGACACCGTGCGGCCGCTGGCTGATGTGCTGGATCTGCCCGTCGACGAACGATGGTCGCATGAAGACCCGGCAGATCGATTCGCCGAAACACTCAGGAACTTCGAAGTGCCAGTCCTGGTCTGCTGGCGCCACGACGAACTGCCGGGGCTGGCACGCGCGATCCTGCGCGACAGCGGCGTACCCGGCACCTGGCCCGACGACAGGTTCGACCTGACGTGGTCCATCCGTCGCAATGACGAGGGCTGGACATTTCTGCAGCTGCCACAGCTTCTGCTGGCCGGTGACCGCGTCGAGGTGATCGGGAACGATCAGCGCCAGTCGACCGATTGACACCGCCCGGCCCGCGGGGCGCTTGATCGCGCGGACGTGATGGTCAATCCGGGATCTGCCTCTCCGCTCGGCAACGAATCGGGCACGGGAAAGCCGGCTCGTTCTCGAAGGACGCGCACAAGACGAAGTTGGTCAGGCCACCATTTCCGGAAAGGCTGACATCGGCAGCTACGCGGGCAGGAAATGCGCGAAGCAGCCTAAACTGGTAAGACCTCTTTCCAAATCTGCGCGTGAGCGACTCCAGATGTCCGTCACCAAACTGCACGGCAAGACCATCCTCATCACCGCCGCTGCCCAGGGCATCGGCCGCGCGAGTGCCCTCGCCTGCCTCGCAGCGGGTGCCGACGTCATTGCGACCGACATTCAGCCCGAAGGGCTGCAGTCGCTGGCGAGCGAAGCCGGGCCTGGCGCGGCTCTGCGCACGGCGCGGCTGGATGTGTGCGACAGCGCCGCCGTACAGGCCCTGGCCGCCGAGCTGCCGCCACTGCACGGTCTCTTCAACTGCGCCGGCTTCGTGCACCACGGCAGCGTGCTGGACTGCGACGAGGCCGCCTGGGACTTCAGCATGGACCTGAACGTGAAAAGCATGCTGCGCATGCTGCGTGCCTTCCTGCCCAGCATGCTGACCGAGGCTGGGCGTACGGGCGCCGGGGCTTCGGTGCTGAACATGGCGTCGATGGCCTCTTCGGTGAAGGGCTTCCCCAACCGCTTTGCCTATGGCACGACCAAGGCCGCCGTCATCGGCCTGAGCAAGTCGGTCGCGGCCGACTTCGTCAAGGAAGGGCTGCGCTGCAATGCGCTGTGCCCCGGCACCGTGGACACGCCGTCGCTGCGCGGCCGCATTGCCGCCGCCGCCGATCCGGTGCAGGCTGAGAAGGACTTCATCGCCCGCCAGCCGATGGGCCGGCTGGCCACGGTGGACGACATCGCGCCACTGGTGGTCTTCCTGCTCAGCGACGCCTCACGCTTCATCACCGGGCAGGCGATCAGCGTCGACGGCGGTGTCACGATCTGAAGCGCTGGTTTCCCTGCGCCTCTTCCTTTCCTCCTTCACGAATCGCTCATGAAATTGCTTCGCTACGGCCCGCCAGGCCAGGAACGCCCCGGGCTGCTCGACGCGGACGGTCGCGTACGCGATTTGTCCCTGCAAATCGATGACCTCGCAGGCGATGTACTGACGCCAGCCGGCCTGGCGCTTCTGCGCAAACTTGACCACGACGCCCTGCCCCTCGTGCCGGGCGTGCCGCAGCAGGAGTTGCGCCTGGGCCCCTGCGTCGCCCAGGTGGGCAAGTTCATCTGCATCGGCCTGAACTACGCCGACCACGCCGCCGAATCCGGCCTGCCCGTGCCCGCCGAGCCCGTCGTCTTCGCCAAATGGACCAGCGCCATCTGCGGCCCCGACGACGCGGTGAAGATCCCGCGCGGCTCGGTGAAGACCGACTGGGAGGTCGAGCTGGGCGTCGTTATCGGCCAGGGCGGCAGCTACATCAGCGAGGCCGACGCGATGCAGCACGTGGCGGGCTACTGCGTGGTCAACGACGTGTCCGAGCGCGAATGGCAGCTGGAGCGCGGCACGCAGTGGGACAAGGGCAAGGGCTGCGACACCTTCGGCCCCATCGGCCCCTGGCTGGTCACCGCCGACGAGGTGGCCGACCCGCAGCAACTGGACCTCTGGCTGGAGGTGGACGGCCGGCGCTTCCAGAACGGCAACACGCGCACCATGGTGTTCAGCGTGGCGCAGATCGTCAGCTATCTCAGCCAATTCATGAGCCTGCAGCCCGGCGACATCATCTCCACCGGCACTCCACCCGGCGTGGGCCTGGGCCAGAAGCCGCCGGTCTACCTGAAAGCCGGCCAGACGATGCGCCTGGGCATTCAAGGGCTGGGCGTGCAAACCCAAAGAACTGTCGCCGCCTGATCGCCCCATGACACGCATCACCAACCTGCGCACGGTGGACGTGCGCTTCCCGACGTCCCAGCACCTCGACGGCTCGGACGCGATGAACCCCGACCCGGACTACTCGGCCGCCTACGTCATCCTGGAGACCGACCAGGCCGGCCTGGAAGGCCATGGCCTGACCTTCACCATCGGCCGCGGCAACGACATCTGCTGCAAGGCCATCGAGGCCATGCGCCATCTCGTCGTCGGGCTGGAGCTGAGCTGGATCGCCGCCGACATGGGCCGCTTCTGGCGCCACGTCACGTCGGACAGCCAGCTGCGCTGGATCGGCCCGGACAAGGGCGCCATCCATCTCGCTACCGGCGCCGTCGTCAACGCCGTGTGGGACCTGTGGGCCAAGGCCGAGGGCAAGCCGGTGTGGAAGCTGGTCGCCGACATGAGCCCGGCCGAGCTGGTGCGTTGCATCGACTTCCGCTACATCACCGACTGCATTACGCCGGATGAGGCGCTGGCACTGCTGACCCGCGCCGCCGAAGGCAAGGCCGAGCGCCTGGCCACGCTACAGCGCGAGGGCTACCCCTGCTACACCACGTCCGCCGGCTGGCTGGGCTACCCCGACGACAAGCTGCGCCGCCTGTGCCAGCAGGCCGTGGACGCCGGCTTCAACCACGTCAAGCTCAAGGTCGGGCGTGACCGCGAGGATGACATCCGCCGGCTGCGCATCGCCCGTGAAGTGCTGGGGCCAGACCGCAAGCTGATGATCGACGCCAACCAGGTCTGGGACGTGCCGGTCGCCATCGACTGGCTCAAGGACCTGGCCTTTGCCAAGCCCTGGTTCATCGAGGAGCCGACCAGCCCCGACGATGTCGAAGGCCACCGCGCCATCCGCGAGGCGATCCTGCCGATGCAGGTCGCCACCGGCGAGATGTGCCAGAACCGCATCCTGTTCAAGCAGTTCATGATGCGCGGCGCCATCGACGTGGTGCAGATCGACAGCTGCCGGCTGGGCGGCGTCAACGAGATCCTGGCCGTCATGCTGATGGCCGCCAAGCACGGCCTGCCTGTCTGCCCGCATGCCGGCGGCGTGGGCCTGTGCGAGTACGTGCAGCACCTGTCCATGATCGACTACCTGTGCATTGCCGGTACCCGCGATGGCCGCGTCATCGAGTACGTGGACCATCTGCACGAGCACTTCGTCGACCCCTGCGTCGTGCGTGGTGCGGCCTATCTGCCACCCGAGGCGCCGGGCTTCTCGATCACGATGAAGGCAGCGTCACTGGAGCAATATCGCTTTCGCGGATAGCGGAGCCTTCGTCGTCTTCTGCCTCAACGTCTCGGTGTTTTCACTGGTAAGACCGGTTGCGCAATTTTGCGAAACTGGTCATACCAGCAGGCCAGCTTGGTTGCCGCTCGGCATCGCACGAAAACCCCCAGATGAAGCAGGAGACGAACATGCTCAAGACATTCCAGTTTGCCGTTGGAGCGGCATTGATCGCTGCATCGCAGCTCGCCGCCGCGGATACCGCCGAGGCGAGCATCAGCAACATCAACGTCAGCGCTTCGGGGGGCGAGTGGTGGGCCCAGTTGTTCAAGGGCGTCACCTGGCTGCCGCTGCCATCGGGCGCATCGGTTGGGCTGGTAGATCCGAGTTTCAGCGACACCGCCAGCGGCTGGCAGGGCGACGTGATCGGCGCATCGGTGGCCGCGGCTGGCTCCCTCGCGCAAGCCAGTTTGACTGCGACATCCTCCGCCGAGAACTACAACAGCCTGAACGGCGTGTCCGCCTCTGCGAAGGTCAGCGTCACTGGGGGGCAGTCCGGTTGGGCCAACGCGAAGGTTTTCGATGGCCTGATCCAGGTTGGCGGACATACCACCCTCACTGTGACCGCCGACTTGAGCAGCCTGCTGGTCAGCGGCGCTCACGGGCAGGCCAATGCCTACATCGACTTTTGCAGTTTGGCAGACACCTGCGCTCCCGGCAACTACACGGAAGCCTTCATCGACGCGTCCTTCCCCAACTACACCGGCCCGACGCTTCTGACCGCAAGCTGGACGAATCCGGGAGAGACAACCTTTGCCAGGATGGTGATCGGTTTGGCGGTGTCTGCCGACTCCGTGTCCGCCGTCCCGGAACCGGCCACCATGGCCCTCTGGCTGGCCGGCCTGGCAGGCGTGGGCGCCGTCTCACGCCGCCGCCTCAAGAACTGAACGATCAGCCAAGATCCGGCAGCAGCGCTGCCGGCATCCTCCGTCGCGCGACCCCGCAAGGGGCCGCGCGATTTGGCTTTCCGGTTCCAATTCCGATTCCTCAGAAAGTGTCCTCCATGGCCCGCACTTCATCTTCCTTTCAATGGCTGGGCGCCCTGCTGCTGCTGTGGCTTGCGTTGTCGGGCGTCGCCCACGCCGCCGGCCGCGAGCGCCTGTCGCTCGACAGCGGCTGGCTGTTCCATCGCGGCGACATTCCCACGCCGCCGATCAAGGGCCACGGCAACAGCTACGGCCAGGCCAAGGCCGGTGGCG
>JAEKLF010000232.1 GCA_019509985.1 Burkholderiales bacterium
CGAGGAACTGGCCAAGGAGAAGGGCGTGGCCAACGGCGACTGGGTCAAGGTGACGAGCAACCGCGGCTTCATCAAGGCCGTGGCCGTCGTCACCAAGCGCATCGCCTCGTTGGACGTGGACGGCAAGCGCGTCCACACGGTGGGCCTGCCCAACCACTGGGGCTTCGTCGGGGTCGCGAAACCCGGCTATCTCGTCAACACGCTGACGCCCTTCGTGGGCGACGCGAACACGCAGACGCCGGAGTTCAAGGCGTTCACCGTGAACCTTGAGAAAGCCTGAGGGAGCGCGCCATGTCATCACTCCAATCCCTCGACATCGCCAAGCGCTCTGCGACGACCACGCCGCCGCCGCAGGCGCGCAAGAACGTCGCCGAGGTCGCCAAGCTCATCGACGTGTCCTCCTGCATCGGCTGCAAGGCCTGCCAGGTGGCCTGCATGCAGTGGAACGACCTGCGCGACGAGGTCGGCGACAACTACGGCAGCTACGACAACCCCCGCGACCTGACGCCGCAGAGCTGGACGGTGATGCGCTTCTCGGAGGTGGAGGTCGAGCAGGGCAAGCTGGAATGGCTGATCCGCAAGGACGGCTGCATGCACTGCGAGGACCCGGGCTGCCTGAAGAGCTGCCCGGCCCCCGGCGCCATCGTCAAGTACACCAACGGCATCGTCGACTTCATCTCCGAGCACTGCATCGGCTGCGGCAACTGCGTCACCGGCTGCCCCTTCGACGTGCCGCGCATCAGCAAGGTCGACTCCAAGGCCTACAAGTGCAGCCTCTGCTCCGACCGCGTCGGCGTCGGCCTGGAACCGGCCTGCGCCAAGGCCTGCCCGACCGGCGCCATCCGCTTCGGCACCAAGGAAGACATGCTGGACTACGGCGCCGAGCGCATCGTCGACCTGAAGGAGCGCGGCTATGCCAACGCCGGCGTCTACGACCCGCCAGGTGTGGGCGGCACCCACGTCGTCTACGTGCTGCAGCATGCGGACCAGCCCGAGCTCTATCACGGTCTGCCCAAGGACCCCAAGATCAGCCCGCTCGTGTCGCTGTGGAAGGGCGCGGCCAAGCCGCTGGCCGTAGCGGCCATGATCGGCGCCGCCGTGGCGGGCTTCTTCCACTACACGCGTGTCGGGCCCATCGAAGACCCCGACGATCCCAAGGCTGACCGCAACGTCGCCCGCGACGGCGCCGACGAGCACCACTCCAACGTCTGACAGGAGCTCACCATGGCCACTCGCCTTCTGCAGCGTTACAGCGCTGGCGATCGCACCAACCACTGGTTGATCGTGCTGTTCTTCCTCGGCGCCGGGCTGTCGGGCCTGGCCTTCTTCCACCCGGCCTTCTACTTCCTCAGCGGGTTGTTCGGCGGCGGCACCTGGGCGCGCATCCTGCACCCCTTCATGGGCCTCGTGGTGGCGGCCGGCTTCCTCGTCATGTTCCTGAAGCTGCGGCGCTTCAACGTCATGGACGAGGGCGACCGCGAGTGGCTCCGGCACAGCGGCGAGATGCTGCGCGGCGACGAGAGCCACATGCCACCCGTCGGCCGCTACAACGCCGCCCAGAAGGGTGTGTTCTGGGTCATGGCCATCAGCCTGCTGGTGCTGGTGCTCACCGGCTTCATGTTCTGGCAGCCCTGGTTCGCCAACGCCTTTCCCATCCTGTTGCGGCGCATTGCCGTCGTGCTGCACGCGCTGTCGGCCACGGTGCTGATCCTGACCGTCATCGTGCATGTCTACGCGGCCATCTGGGTCAAGGGCACCTTGCGGGCGATGACGCGTGGCAGCGTCACGGAGGGCTGGGCGCGTCAGAATCATGCACTGTGGCATCGTGAAATGACCGGCGAAAAGTGACCATCCTCGAATGACGCAGAAGCTCCTCAGCCCCGAAGAGATCGCCGTCCGCGCTGGCGAGCAACTGAGCTTTCTGCACCTGCCCGAGACGGACGTCTTCGCCGACCGCGCGCTGCGCCTGCGCGCGCTGGCCGACGGCCATGCGATGCGCGACTTCCTGTTCTTCGTCGCCGAGCTGGCCGAGGCCCAGCATCGCGCGCTGTCCCGCCCGCTCGCCGTGCCGCTGCCCACACCCGAGCAGATCGACGAGGCCGCGCGGGCCGGCACGCCGCTGCTGCCGGCGGAGATCTGGCCGCGCGCCGCCGTCTGGCGCGACTCGCTGCGCGCACTGCTCGCCGACCTTGCCCGGCACCTCGCCCGGGGCCCGGCCCAGGCCGCGGCGCTGCAACTGGCCGAAGCCAGCGACGAGCATCTGGAGACGCAGGCCGGCCGCCTGCTGTCCGGCGTCATGCTCGGCCTGGACCTGGCCAGCGCGCCGCTGATCGCGGCCGGCCTGCAACTGTATTTCGTGCGCCTGGTGCGGCAGACGGCCGCCGCCCACGCCGCGGCGCCCGTCGCGCCTTTCGGCCGCATCGACGACCCTACCGCCTGCCCCTGCTGCGGCAGCGCGCCGGTGGCCTCCATCGAGCGCCTGGGTTCCGAAGGCGCCCGCTACCTGGCCTGCGGCCTGTGCGCCACGCAATGGCACTACGTGCGCGTGAAGTGCACGCGCTGCCAGAGCACCAAGGGCATCTCACTGCAAAGCCTGGTTGCCGCCGATGACGGCGCCACGACGACAACCACCGACGCCGTCGTGCAGGCCGAGTGCTGCAGCGAATGCGGCCACTACCTGAAGCTGCTGCACCCGGCGCGTGACAACGGCGTCGAACCTGTCGCCGACGACCTCGCCAGCCTGACGCTGGACCTGCTCGTCAGCGAGGCGGGGTTGCAGCGCCATGGCGTGAACCTCCTGCTGCTGTTCGGCGAGCCGGACGAGTCGCCATCGCCGCCGGGGCGAGAGCACTGATGGCCGCGCCCGACGAATCCGTGGTCCACGGTTCCAAGGCCCAGCCCAAAGACCTGCCGGCGCTGGACAAACTGCTGCGCGACTGTGCGCCGCTGCTGGCCGAGCACGGCCACACGCTGGTCGCGCGCGAGGCGAGGGCGCTGCTCGACGGCCTGCGCATGCGCGCCGTCGCGGGTGAGTTGATGCGGCTGGAGCTGGACGCGCTGCCCGCCTCGCTGGCCGCGCGCGTGCAGGCTCGGCTGCAGCCCGCCATGCGCGCCGTGCTCAACCTGACCGGCACCGTCATTCACACCAACCTGGGCCGCGCGCTGCTGGCCGACGCGGCGCTGCAGCAGGTGCTCGCGCTGATGGGCGCGCCGAACAACCTCGAGTTCGACCTCGCGGCGGGCGGCCGTGGCGATCGTGACGATCTCGTCGAAGATCTGCTGTGCGAGCTGACCGGCGCCGAGGCCGCCACCGTCGTCAACAACAACGCCGCGGCCGTGCTGCTGAGCATCGCGGCGCTGGCGCATGGCAGGGAGGTCATCGTGTCGCGCGGCGAGCTGGTCGAGATCGGCGGTGCCTTTCGCATGCCCGACGTGATGGCCGCGGCCGGCGCGACCCTCGTCGAGGTGGGCACGACCAACCGCACCCATCCGCGCGACTACGAGCAGGCCGTCACGCCGCGCACCGGCCTCATCGTCAAGGTCCACACCAGCAACTACCAGGTGCAGGGCTTCACCGCGGCCGTCGACGAAGCCACGCTCAGCGCAATCGCCCACGCCGCTGGCCTGCCGCTGATGACCGACCTCGGCAGCGGCGCGCTGGTGGATTTGTCCAAGTACGGCCTGCCCGCCGAGCCGCTGCCGCAGGCCATGCTCGCGGCCGGCTGCGATGTCGTCACTTTCAGCGGCGACAAGCTGCTGGGCGGCCCGCAGGCCGGCCTCATCGTCGGCAGCCGCGCGGCGATCGGCACTATCCGCAAGTCCCCGATGAAACGCGCGCTGCGCCTTTCCAAGCTGCCGCTCGCGGCGCTGGAAGCGACGCTGCGCCTGTATCTGCGGCCCGAGCGTCTGGCGCAGGACCTGCCGACTCTGCGGCTGCTGACCCGCAGTCACGCCCAGATTGCCGACCTGGCCCAGCGCCTGCTGCCCGAGGTCGCGGCCGCTGTCGCGCCGCGCTTCAGCGTCGAGACGGTCGCCTTGCAAAGCCAGATCGGCTCGGGCTCGCTGCCTGTCGAGCGCCTGCCGTCCGCGGGCCTGGCCATCGCCGCGCTGGACGGCCGCGGTCGCACGCTCGAAGCCTTGGCCACGGCATTGCGCGCGCTGCCTCGCCCCGTCATTGGTCGCGTGCAGGACGACCGCCTGCTGCTCGACCTGCGCTGCCTGGAAGAGCCCGCGCTGCTGACCTCGCAGCTTGGCCTGCTCAAGGAGGCCCTGGCGTGATCGTCGGAACAGCCGGCCACATCGACCACGGCAAGACCACGCTCGTGCACGCGCTGACCGGTGTCGACACCGACCGCCTGCCCGAAGAAAAGGCACGAGGCATCAGCATCGAGCTGGGCTATGCCTACCTCGACGTTCCAGCGCACGCGGAGCGGATCGGCTTCATCGACGTCCCTGGCCACGAGAAGCTCGTGCACACCATGCTGGCCGGCGCCAGCGGCATCGACTTCGCGCTGCTGCTTGTCGCGGCCGACGACGGCGTCATGCCGCAGACGCGCGAGCACCTCGCCGTGCTCAGCCTGCTGGGCCTGAGCCAGGGTGCGGTCGCCATCACCAAGGTCGACCGTGCCGAGCCTGCGCGCCTCGCTGCGCTGCACGAGGAGGTGAAGGCGCTGCTCGCCGGCACCGGGTTGCATGCGGCACCCATCGTCGCCGTGTCGGCGCCCACCGGCCAGGGCCTGCCCGAGCTGCGCGAGCTGCTCTTCGCCGCCGCCCGCCGCCTGCCGCCGCGTGCGAGCCACGCGCTCGCGGCCCGGCTCGCGGTGGACCGCGCCTTCAGCCTCGACGGCGTCGGCACCGTCGTCACCGGCACGCTGCTTGCGGGCGAGATTGCCGTGGGCGATGAGCTCATCATCGAGGGTCACCCTGCGCGAGTGAAGAGCCTGCACGCGCAGAACCGCGCCGTCGAACGCGCTCGCGCCGGCCAGCGCTGCGCGGTCGCGCTCGCCGGCCTGGCCCGCGAACAGGCGCCGCGCGGCCAGTGGCTGACCGCGCCCGGCGCAGCCCTCGCCACCGAGCGCTTCGACGCCCGGCTGACGCTGTGGCCCGGCGAGGCGCGGCCGTTGCGCTCCGGTGCGCGCGTGCACCTGCACCTGGGCGCACAGGCGGTGATGGCCAGCGTCGCCGTGCTGGAAGGCGACGCCATCGAGCCCGGCGCTTCGGCCCGCGTGCAGCTCGTCTGCCGCGCGCCGGTGGGCGCCTGGCGCGGCGACCGCCTCGTGCTGCGCGACGCGGGCGCCGCGCGCACGCTGGCCGGCGGCATCGTGCTCGACCCCTTCGCGCCCGCCCGCTACCGCCGCACGCCCGAGCGCCTGGCCGAGCTGGCGGCCTGCGAACTGCCCACCACCGCGCGCCGCCGCGAGCGGCTGCTGGCGCTGTCCGCGCTCGGGCTGGACCTGGGCCGTTTCGCGCTGGCCGAGGGCCTGGCCGAAGCGGCGCACGGCTGGGCGCTTGGCGACGACGCCCGCGCCGCGCTGACGGCCAGGCTGCTCGCCACGCTGGCCGATTTCCACGCCAGGTCGCCCGACGAACTCGGCCCGGATGCCGCGCGTCTACGCCGGCTGGTGGCACCCCGCATTGCCGAGCCGTTGTGGCACACGTTCCTCGGCGACCTGCGAGCAACCGGTCACGTCGCCGTGCGCGGCGCCTTCGTCCACCTGCCCGGGCACGGCGTGCAGCTGTCCGCCACCGAGGAGCGCATCGCCCAGAAGATCGCCCCCCGCCTCGCTGCCGTCGGTGCCGAGGGCGCCTGGGCGCGCGACCTGGCCAGGGACTG
>JAEKLF010000294.1 GCA_019509985.1 Burkholderiales bacterium
GATGTTGTCGCCACCGGCATTGGACGGCGTCGTGATGTCGAAGATCAGCGGCTGGGCGCCGGGGACCGTGCCCGCAATGTTGCCCTTCAGGAAGGTCGGGTCGCTGGCATCGGTGACCGTGACGCCCGGCTGGCCGTTGTAGTGCTGGAAGATGTAGTTGCGCAGCAGCTTGGGACTGTCAGCAGGAATACCCGACGCCCGGGCAGCGTCGAAATACGTGCCACTGGCAGGCTGGTTCAGGCCGGCGAACGTTTGCTGAACCGTCTTCGTGGTGAAGAAGTCGGACACCTTCTTGTAGAAGGCTCCCGCTGCCACATACGATGACTTGGCGTAGTAGTACTCGGCAGACAGGTCCAAGTTCTTGGACTTGAGCGGCTTCAGTGCCGGGTCACCGGTCGAACCGGCGCCGTGGATGTTGTAGCGGCCAGAGTTCGCGTTCAGAGCGACACCGCCCAGCATGTCGCCGAAGTTCGGGCGACCGATGTTGACACCGTAGCTCGCGCGCACCTTGATGTCGGACGTCAGGTCGGCATCCCAGTCAATGCTGGGCAGCCAATAGCTGTACTTGCCGTCCTTGGTACCGAAGGTCGTGGTTGCGCCATCGAGCCTCACCTCGTTTTCCGCATACCAGGTGGTGGCGTTGTAGGAGGTGACTTGTGACGAGGACGTGATCTTCGTCTGCTCATAGCGCAGACCGACCGACAGGTTCATCGGGATCACGGTGTCGAAGGAGTGGTCCCACTGACCGTAGGCCGCGGTCGACTTCTCGGTGGTGCGCCAATCGTTGCCGTTGGTGAAGTCGGTATACGGCTTGAAGTAGGCATCTGCCTCCGCCGCGCTCAGCGGATTGCCCGCCGGGAGCGACGTCGGACGATAGGACTGCGCGTTCTTGACGGCCTGCGCACGCAGTTGGTCGAAGTTCGGCACGAAGAACGTCGGGAACTGGCGCGGGTCGTCGTGGCCAGGGATCCGGCTGTAGAAGCTGGCGATGTTGTACTGGGCGACGGTCATGTCCTTGAACGAGCCTTGCGGGCCGATGCCACCCCAGTCGCCGTGGAAGTTGTTCGAGCCGGCGGAACGATTCTTCAGCTTGGTGAAACCGAGGCCAGCGAGCAGCTTGTCGTCGGCGCTGAGCTTGTAGGTGCCGCTGGCCTGGACCTGGTCGACGTCCTGGTACGAAATGTTGTTCGTGAACTGAGATCCCGTGACGGTCGTCTTGCTGGAGTCGTACTTCAGGCCCGGCGACTGCATGACCGGGAACTTCTGGTCGTAGTACATCGTCGTGTTGCCCTGGTTGAACAGTGCCAGGTCAATGACGTTGGTGTCGCCGTAGGGGCTGTCCGGATTCGTCCGGGACGTCGAATGGTGAGCGTCGAGATCGATGTTCAGCTTCTCGCTGACTTTCCAGGCGGCATTGAAACCGGTGGAGTTCAACTTGGTCTTGATTGCCTGCTGGGCAACGTACATCGCGTAGTCGTGCGTGCCGTCCCACGTGGCCGTCTGGATGGTCGGGTCGTAGACCTTGCTCGTCGCGGTGAAGGTCGTGGGCGGCTGGCCATTCAAGGGGCCCGAGAACGAGGGGCCGAACCAGGAGGAGTTCTCAATGGCGTTCTGCTTGGTCGCGTTGATGGCAATCGTGTGGTCAATCGTGAACTTCAGTTCCTTCGTCGGGGCGAACTGCAGAACGGCCTGACCGTT
>JAEKLF010000126.1 GCA_019509985.1 Burkholderiales bacterium
CCGATGCGAAGCTCACGGTGCCATCGGCAAGCTGCGCTGATGAGCGCATCAGCTCCTTCTGGTAGTCGATCAGTGCGTCCAGTGCGGCGAAATAGGCCTCCTGCTTGGCCTGCACTTCACCCAGCAGCAGATCGCGGGCTCATGGTTGTTCTCCCTGTGAAACGGTTGCGCGGGGCATCCGCGCCCGGTTCCAACTCGAATCGAAGTTAGCACCGAGGATGTGAAACTATGCGAATCTTGGGTGCCGCGCAAGGACAACGCAGGTCATGTGCAGTTCGCGGCTGGAGCGAAGGCATGAATACGCAGGCCAATCTGGGCGAGAGAGTGCTGGCGCTGGTGGCGCAGCCGCCCGACACCGAATGCAGGGCCAGCCCGCGCCCGCGGGACGCGGCCGACCGCGCCATCGACGGCGCCGCCACCAAGGCGGCGCTGGCCGCCGGCACGCTGGCGCTGCCGGCGGGGCCGCTGGGCTGGGCCACCATCGCGCCGGAGATGCTGACCGTCTGGCACATCCAGCGCCAGCTGGTTGCCGACATCGCGGCGCTGTACGGCCGCAGCGCGGAGCTTGGGCCCGCGCAGATGCTGTGGTGCATGTTCCGCCACACGGCCGCCCAGGCCTTGCGCGACCTGACCGTGCGGGTGGGCGAGCGCGTCATCGTGCGCCCCGCCGCCCAGGCCCTGCTGCAGCGCGCGGCATCGGCCGTGGGCATGCGCCTGGGCAAGCAGGCCGCCGGGCGGGCGCTGGCGCGCTGGGTGCCGGTCGTCGGCGCGGCCGGTGTCGGCGCCTATGCCTACTGGGACACGCGCCAGGTCGGCCGTGCGGCACTGCAGCTGTTCGAGAGCGAACAGGTCATCGACAACCCTGTGTAGCTTCTGTGTCGGGCCTGACAAACTCGGGCCAATGGAGTTGCCCACCATTCTCGACATCGAGGCCTCAGGCTTCGGCCGCGGCAGCTATCCCATCGAGGTCGGCTTCGTCACGGCCGACGGCACGCTGTTCTGCGGCCTGATCCGCCCCGAGCCCGACTGGCTGCACTGGGATGAATCCGCCGAGGCCCTGCACGGCATCAGCCGCGAGCTGCTGCTGACCCATGGCCGCCCGGTGCGCTGGATGGCCGAGCAGATCAACCTGAGACTGCGCGGCCAGTTGGTCTATTGCGATGGCTGGGGTCAGGACTATCCCTGGCTGGCGCGGCTCTACGACGCCGCTGGCCTGCTGCCGAACTTTCGGCTGGACGACCTGCGCCGCCTGCTCAATGAACAGGAGGCGCAGCGCTGGCGCGGCGTCACCGAGGCCGTGCGCCAGCGCCAGCAGCTGAGCCGCCACCGTGCCAGCAGCGATGCGCGCGTGCTGCAGCTGGCGTTGGACGAGATCAAGAACGGTGTCTCGCTGCCTCACATGTGAATTCGCGGGCCGGGCGCGGGGCCGCTCCCAGGCCGGCCCGCCGTTGGCGACGTGCTGGCGGCTCGATGCCGCAAGCATCGCCGTCCCCTGGGAAGGCCGGCCAAGGCATTCCTTGGGCGAGGGGCTTCACTCCCAATAGGCCGGCGGCCGGGGCAGGCGCTCGAAGTCCTCGGGTGCGTGCTGGATGATCAGGCGGGCATGCAGTCGCTGCGCGATCTGCTCGATGCGCTGCATCGACGCCAGCGTGGCGGCGCGGTCCGCATTCACGGCCGGCACGTGGTGCTCCAGGCGGCCCTCCAGCGTCAGGTAGAGGTCGCCCGACAGCAGCACGGCGCCCTGCTGCGGCAGGCGCAGCAGCAGCACGCTGCTGCCCGGCGTGTGCCCGGGTGCCTTCAGGATGCGCACCGAGCCGTCGCCGAACACGTCGGCATCGCCGTCGATCCAGCGCACCGTGGCCTTGCGGTAGCCGGCGAACAGCTCGGGCAGCATGCTGACCGGTGCCGGCGAGCGCTCGGCCCAGTCCACCTCGGCGCGCTGCAGGATCCACGTCGCGCGGTCGAACAGCGCGGCGTTGCCGACATGGTCGAAGTGCAGGTGGGAGAAGGCCAGATAGCCCACCTGTTCCGGCCGCAGGCCGATGGCGGCCAACTGCTCGGCCAGGCTGCGCTCATGCCAGACGCGAAAGCCGGGCAGGCCGGCCAGCGCCGCAGGCAGTTGCGGCGGCAGACCGGCGTCCCACAGCAGCCAGCCCTTGGGGTGGTGGATCAGGAAGCAGGGATCGGCGAGCACGGCCTTGCGGCCGTCGTAGGCGCCGGTGTCCGACGCGGCGGCGAAGTCCTGGAACTCGGCATGGCCGCAGTCCAGCGTGTACAGGCGCAGGGCCGGCGCCTGCTGCGCGATGGCAGGGGCGGGCCGGGCGATGAAGAGCAGGAAGGCTAAGGCGCCGAGCAGGCGTGACGGCAGGGATGGCATGGCGGGGCTCCGCAAGGGTGGGCCGGCGCCACTGTGCCCACGACCGGCGCGGTGATAAACGCTGCTATGGTGTCTTCATCCCCTACCGAGAGTTGTGAATCAGGATGGACCGCCTGGCCAGCATGCATGTCTTCGTCCAGGTGGCCGAGCGCGGCAGCTTTGCGGCGGCGGCGCGTGCGCTGGATCTGTCGCCGGCCATGGTGGCCAAGCACATCCAGGCCATCGAGGCGCGGCTGAAGGGGCCGCTGCTTCACCGCACGACGCGCCGCCAGAGCCTGACCGACGTCGGCCGCCTCTACCTGGAGCGCTGCCGCGAGGCGCTGAGCGCCTTCGCGCAAGCGGAGTCCACCGGCGAGGAGGTGCTGGCACGGCCGCACGGCGTGTTGCGCGTGACGGCGCCGGTGGTGCTGGGCACGCATGGCCTGGCGCCGCTGCTGGCCGGCTTCATGCAGCAGTTCCCGGACGTGCAGCTGGAGCTGTCGCTGAACGACCGCGTCGTCGACCTGGTGGACGAAGGCATCGACGTGGCGCTGCGCTCCGGCCCGCTGGACGGCGGCGAGCGGCTGGTGGCGCGACCGCTGCGGCCGCTGCGCATGCTGCTGTGCGCGGCACCCGACTACCTGGCGCGCCACGGCACGCCGCGCCGGCCCGAGGACCTGCAGCGCCACACCTGCCTGGCCTTCGCGCACTGGGTGCACAAGGACCGCTGGCGCCTCGTCGGCCCGCAGGGCGAAGTGCGCGTGCCGGTGCAAAGCCCGCTGGTCATCAACAACGGCGATGCGCTGCGCCAGGCCGCGCTGGGCGGCGCGGGCATCCTGATGCAGTCCGAGCTGCTGCTGGCCGAGGACCTGCGCGCCGGCCGGCTGGTGCGCGTGCTGCCGCGCCACGCGCCGCCGCCGCGCCCGGCCCATGTGGTCTACCTGCCTGACCGCCGGCATGCGGCCAAGGTCAGGTGCTTCGTTGACTACGTCATCACTCAGCTCGGCTGAGGCTCGAGGCTGCCACCGCGTTGCCTCAGACCTTGGCGAACAGCTCCCCGCCCTGCCAGCGCCCGCGCCCGGCGCGCTTGGCCTCGTAGAGGCTGGCGTCGGCGCTGGCGACCAGGTCTTCCAGGTCGGCGGCACCGGTCGTCGCGACGGCGTAGCCGATGCTGACGCCGATCTCCAGCTCCAGCTCGCCGATGTGATACGGCGTGCTCAGCACGTGCAGCAGCTTGTCCGCGACGGTCGCGGCGTCACCCGCCTCGTGCAGCTGTGGCAGCAGCACGGCGAACTCGTCGCCGCCCAGGCGCGCGACCAGGTCACCCGGGCGCAGCGCGTGGCGCAGGCGCAGCGCGACGGCCTTCAGCAGCGCGTCGCCGGTGGGATGGCCGTGCTGGTCGTTGACAGGCTTGAACTTGTCGAGGTCGAGGTAGAGCAGCGCCAGGTGCTGGCCGGCGGGGGCCGCAAGCAGGCGGCGCGCGCCCTCCTCGAAGCCGGCGCGGTTCAGGGCCTGCGTCAGCGCGTCCGTCTGCGAGGCCAGGCGCAGCCGCGCCTCCTCGCGGCGCGCCTCGGTCACGTCGACCTCGATGCCGATGACGCCCTCGATCTGGCCGCTCTGCACGCGCAGCGGCGCGTACTGGGCGTCGAAGCTGCGGCCGTCGCGCTCGACGGCCGAGGCGATGTCCAGGCGGCTGGTTTCGCCGGCCAGGGCGGCGGCGATCAGCGGCGCGCGGGCCGCGTAGTCCTGCGCGCCGAACAGCTCGGCCAGCGGCCGGCCGACCCAGTCCTTGAGTTCGACGCGGCGCTGCTCCTCGAAGGCGGCGTTGAAGAAGATCACGCGGCCGTCGGTGTCACCGACCAGGAACTGCGCGCGTGCCGTGTGCGCGACCGCCAGCAGCATGGCCTCGCTGCGCTCGCGTTCATGCTGGGCGCGCAGCTGCTCGGACATGTCGCGCAGGATGACCGAGAGAGTCTCGATGCGGCCGCGCACGTCGCGGTGGATGATGATGAGGCAGTCCATCGGCACGCGCGCGGCGCCGAGCTGCACGCTGGCGCGGCCGCGCCAGTGGCCGGCGCGCATGGCCTCGGGCAGCACGAACTGCTCGTAGAGCTCGAGCTGCTCGGCCGAGAAGTAGTTGGCGATGTGGGCGCCGTCCAGCGGCGCATCGGCCGTCATGCCCAGGCGGGCGCGCGCGGCCGGATTCAGGTAGGTGACCTCGCCCTGCTCGCGGGCCTGGCAGATGAAGTCGGGCGTCATGTCGAAGATGGCGGTCAGCGTCTGGCGCGCCTTCTCCTGCTCGCCGCGCTCGGTCACGTCCTCCACGGTGCCGGCCTGGCCGGCGACTTTGCCATCGAAGTACAGCGGCGCCGTGCGCACGGAGATCCAGCGGAGGCGGCCGTCGTCGGCGCGCTTCATCTTGCGAACCATGTCGATGGGTTCGCCGGTGGCCATGTGGTGCTTCCAGCGCTGGATCAGCATGTCACGCCGCTCGGGCTGCACCAGGGTCGTCCAGCCCCAGGCGACGTCCTCGCGCCTGAGGCCGTGCACGCGCAGATAGCTGTCGTTGACGTAGACGATGCGGCCGGTCTCGTCGGTGCGGAACAGGCCCAGTGGCATCGCGTTGCTGGTGGCCTGCAACGCGGCGTCGCGCAGGCGGGCGGCGCGCTGCAGCCGGCCCAGCCAGCGGGCCAGCACGGCCAGGCCCAGCGTGACCGCCGCGGCGATGACGAGCACGGCCGTGCGCTGGCGGCGGTGGGCCGCGAGGGCGGCGTCCTCGGTGTCGGACAGCAGCAGCTTGACGCCGAAGTCGTCCAGCGTGACGAAGGCGCCCATGCGCGGATGGCCGTCGCTGGCCGCGCCGGTGCTGGCGAAGAAGCCCTCGTCACCGCTGAGCTCGCGGCGCGCAACCGGGAACTGCTCGAACAGGTTGCGGCCGATGAAGCCCGGCACATCGGGCCGGCGCGCCAGCGCCAGGCCGTCGCTGCGCAGCATGACGAGGGAGGCCGGCGGGCCGGGCGCGAAGAGGGCTTGCGCCTCCTGCAGGCGCCGCAGGTCGACGACGGCCATGACGAGGTCGTAGTCGTCCAGCGGGCGGGACAGGCGCATCAGCATCGGCAGGCGCAGCCGGCCGTCGTCCCTGCGGCCGCCCAGGCGCAACGGCAGGCCCAGGCTGATGCCCTCGGGCACGACGCCGGCGAACTGGTCGAAGGCCGGCGTGCCGGCGATGCTGGCGCCGTCGTCCTCGACGCCGGCCTGCAGCCGGCGCAGCTTGCCGGTGGGCGACACGAGCACCACGTCGACGAGCTGGCGCGAGCTGCTGCGCACGCCATCGGCCAACTGCAGCAGGGACGCATCGGCCAGCGGCCTGTCGCCCCGCCGCGTCAGCAGCCACAGGTCGACGACGCGCAGCGCGCTCTCGGCCTGGCGCAGCACCGGCTCGGTCTGCATCGCGACGGCACGCACGCCGGTGGCGAGCTCGTGGCGCTGCTGGGCGAGCAGCTCGCGCGGCTGCTCGACGACGTACCAGGCCACCAGGGCCCAGATCGTCAGGATGACGGAGCCAAAGGCCAGCGCCGGAGCCAGCAGCAGCGCCCGTTCACGCCAGCGCCGCTGGCGCGCAAGGCGACCCTGCACGGCCTCGGGCGGCAGCGGGGGAGCTGGCTGGTCGGGCGCGGTCATCGGCCGGGTCATTGTGCCGTGCGGCCATGCGGCGGGCGAACGGATTTCCAGGCGAGAGTTAAGCGCGACGAAAGCGCACCAACGACGCTCAGCCTAGCCAGTTCCCGGTGACGATCAGATTGCGTAGAACGGTGACAACGGTGCTGAATGCCAATGCAATCGCGAAGACGAGCATGGACTTCAAAAATCGCCGCTCCAGACTCTTCACGGCCTGCGCCATTGCTTCCTCCTTGGAAGGTTGCCCTTCCGGAAGCACCGCCTTGACTTCAGTGGACAGGAGTCGAGAAACATTGATGGTCGTCACTCGGGCACCCGACACCATGCCGATCACGAATGCGGCCAAGCTGACCAGCGCAGCGACAACTGCTAGGGAAGTCAAGACGGCGTGCAGCATGTGATGATGTTGTTATGACTGACCAGCCGTGCGCTCGGTAGCCGATGCAGCGAACAAGCTGGCATGCTGCTCGCGCAGCAGCTTCTTCTGCACCTTGCCCATGGCATTGCGCGGCAGTTCGGGCACGACGATGACGCGCTTGGGCACCTTGAAGCCGGCGATGCGCTCCTTCAGCGCCGCGATCAGTGCGGCCGGGTCGGGCTGGCCCCTGGCCGTGATGACCGCGATGACGGCCTCGCCGAAGTCCTCGTGAGGCACGCCGATGACGGCCGATTCGCCGACGCCCGGCAGCTCGTTCAGGAAGCCTTCGATCTCCGCCGGGTAGACGTTGAAGCCGCCGCTGATGATGAGGTCCTTGCTGCGGCCGATCAGTGTCAGATAGCCGCGGGCATCGACGCGGCCGACGTCACCGGTCTTGAACCAGCCATCGGCCGTGAACTCCTCGGCCGTCTTCTCCGGCATCTGCCAGTAGCCGCTGAAGACGCTGGGGCCGCGCACCTGAACGTGGCCGATCTCGTCCACCGCGCAGGCCTCGCCGGCGTCGCCGACGATGCGCAGGCTCACGCCCGGCAGCGCGGGCCCGACGGTGCCGCCTATTCGTTGGCCCTGGTCGCCGTCTTCCGGCTTGCAGGGGTTGGAGGTCAGCATCAGCGTCTCACTCATGCCGTAGCGTTCCAGGATCAGGTGGCCCGTGCGGGCCTGCCAGTCGCGCCAGGTCTCGATGAGCAGCGGCGCGGAGCCACTGATGAAGAGGCGCATGTGGCGGCAGTCCAGCTGCTTCTCGTGCAGCAGGCGCACATAGAGCGTGGGCACGCCCATGAAGACGGTGGCCTCGGGCAGGCGGCGCGCGACGGCGTGGGCGTCGAACTTGTTGAACCACAGCATCGGGCTGCCGTTCAGCAGCGCGCCGTGCGAGGCGACGAAGAGGCCGTGCACGTGGAAGATGGGCAGGGCGTGCAGCAGCACGTCGTCGGGCCGCCAGTCCCAGAAGGTCCTCAGCGTCTCGGCATTGCTCAGCAGGTTGCCGTGGCTGAGCATTGCGCCCTTGCTGCGCCCGGTCGTGCCGCTGGTGTAGAGGATGGCGGCGAGGTCGGTGTCGGCGCGCGCCACCGGCGTCTGCACGTCGCTCATCTGCGTGGCGCGGTCCAGCAGCGTGCCGCTGCGGTCGTCGCCCAGCGTGAACACCCAGCGCACGCCGCGCTGGAAGGCCAGCTTGCTGACCCAGCCGAAATGCCGGCCCGAGCAGACGACGACGGCCGGCGCCGCGTCGCTGATGAAGTGCTCAAGCTCGGCCGCGTGGTAGGCCGGGTTCAGCGGCAGGTAGACGTAGCCGGCGCGCAGCACGGCCAGGTAGAGGATCAGGTTCTCGACGCTCTTGTCCACGTGCACGGCCACGCGGCTGCCGGCGGGCAGGTCCAGCCGCGCGAGCCAGTTGGCCATCATGGCGCTGCCGCGTTCGAGATCGCGCCAGCTGTAGAGCGCGCCCTCGGCGTCGATGGCGGTGCGGTCGAGGTCGGCCGGAAAGCTGGCGCGCAGGGCGGAATACAGGTTCATGGGCCGCGGATTATCGAGACAGGAGTTCGGTCACGCGCGACAGCAGCTCGGCCTTGGCGAAGGGCTTGTTCAGGCTGTCGCAGCGCGTCTCGTCCAGGAACTGGCGCGCGGTGGGCGACAAGGAATCGCCGGTGACGAAGATCATGCGCCGAGCCAGCGACGGCTGCTGGCGCTTGACCTCGCGCCACAGCGCCGCGCCGTCGATGTCGGGCATGTGCAGGTCGCTGACGATGGCGTCGAAGCGGGCCTCGGCCAGCATGGCCAGCGCGACGGCGCCGGACTCGGCCGTCATGACCTCGTAGCCGGCGGTGGCCAGCATCTCGCCGATCAGCTCGGCGATCTCGGTCTCGTCGTCGACGACGAGTACGCGGGCATGACGCTCGTCGCTGTCGGCCAGCGGCGCGGGCTCGGTCTCGCCGCCCTCGGGCTGGCCGCTGACGGGCAGCTGCAGTGCGAAGCAGGCGCCTTCCTCGCCGTTCTGGCCGTCGTTCAGCAGCGTCAGCTCGCCGCCATGGTCGCGCGCAATGGAGCGCGACACGGCCAGGCCCAGCCCGGTGCCGATGCCTTCGCCCTTGGTTGTGAAGAAGGGCTCGAAGATGCGCTCGCGCAGCTCGGCCGGGATGCCCGGGCCGTTGTCGCGCACGTGCAGCCAGACGCGCTGCGTGCGCCGGCGGTCCTGCTCGGCCGTGGGCGCCAGGCCCGTGGCCACGCTCAGGCGCCGCTCGCCGTCGCGCGTGCCGAGCGCCTGCTGGGCGTTGACGAGCAGGTTGAGCACGATCTGGCCGATCTGGTCGGCATCGGCCGTCACGGCCGGCAGGCTGGGGTGCAGGGCGAGGCTGACGGTGATGCCGTGGCTGCGCAGCGCATAGCCGAGCATGTCGACGGCGGCCGTGGCCATGTCGTTCAGCGCGATCTCGCTGCGGTTGGCCGGCCGGCTGCGTGCCATGTTCAGGAAGGTGCGCACGATGCGGCCGCAGCGCTCGGCGGCCTCGTGGATGCGTGTTGCGTCGCCCGCCAGCGGGTGGCCGCCCAGCTTCTCGGCCAGCAGCGCCGCGCGGCCCATGACGATGGACAGCGGGTTGTTCAGCTCATGCGCCACGCCGGCCAGCAGGCTGCCCATGGCGGTCAGCTTCTCGCTCTGGCGCAGGGCCTCGCGCTGGCGCTCGATCTCGCTGCGTGCCGACTGGCGCTCGGACAGGTCGAAGAGCGACGCGGTGTAGAAGATCCTGCCCGCGACGTCCGTGCGCCACAGCACCATCTCGACCGGGAACTCGCGGCTGTCGGCGCGCAGGGCGGTCATCTCGACGCGCTGGCCGATGATGCGCTGCTCGCCGCCGGCCGACACGCGCGCCATGCCGGCCGTGTGCGCCGCGCGCAGCCGCGGCGGGATCATCACGTCGGCCACCGAGCGGCCCAGCGCCTCGTCGCGCGGCAGGCCGAACATGGCCGCGGCAGCGGGGTTGAACTCGACGATGTGGCCGCCGTCATCGGTGGAGACGAGGGCCGCCATCGCGTGGTCGAAGATGGAAGACTTGAGCGCCTGCGTGGCCTCCAGCTCGGCGACCTTGTGCGACAGCTCGGCGTCGCGCCGCTTGAGCTCGGTCAGGTCCAGGCTGATGGCCACCGTGGCTTGCGGAATGCCCCCCTGCACGTTTACCGGCACGAGGTGCTCGCGCATGTAGCGCCGCCCGACGCCGGCAAGTTCGGTCCAACCTTCCCAGGCGACGGTCTGGCCGGTGGCCAGGCGCTCGCGCACCGCGCGGTAGCCGGCGTAGGCCACGTCGCCCAGGATGCGGCCGATGGGCTGGGTCAGCACCTGCTTGGGATGCAGGCCCGTGAACTTGAAGAACTCGTGGTTGGCCCAGACGAGGCGCTCGTCCACGTCGATGACGACGACGCGGGCCGGCACCGCCTCCAGCAACTGGCTCAGCAGCGGCAGCGTGGCCTGCAGCACGCCGCCAAGCTCGCCAACGCCGGCATCCGGCGCGGGGTGGAACTGGAAGTCATCGGTCATCGCGGCCTTCTCCCCGGCTCCCGGTCCTGAGAGCGCGGCCGATGATAAGGACGCTCAGGCGGCCAGCGCCTGGGGCAAGTCCGCCGCGGCGCCTTCCTGCATGGTCTGCGCGACGACGGCATACATCGTCGCCCAGGCCTTGCGCACCTCGGCCGTGAAGGCGTCACCCAGGCCGGCGGCCAGCGTGTCCAGCAGCGCGGCGCCGACGCTGGCGTAGTGGGCGTGGACGACGCCGTAGCCGGCGTGGCGCTGGCCGAGCTTGAGCAGCACGGGACGCAGCGAGGCGGGGTGGTCCAGCAGCTGGATGGCGGCGCCCATCATCTGCATCAGGCGCTCGCCCTGCTCGGCCAGGTCGCCGCGGAAGAGGGCACGCAGCGCCGGGTCGCGGGCGAAGAGCTGGGCGTAGAAGGCCTGGGCGACGCTGTTGGCCAGCGGCTTCAGCGGCTCGAAGCTGCTGCGGATGAGGTGGATCTGATGCGGGGTCATGGCGGGCTTCCGGTCAATGGATCAGGTAGGCGTCGGCGACCGGCGCGAACACGCAGATCAGCGGCAGGGCCATGAACAGGCGTTCGAGCAGGCGCCAAACGGTGGCCGGTCGACGCTGCTCTTCGAGGTCTTCGGCGAATGCCTCGCTGCGGTAGGTGACGGCCATGGGTTCCGGCCAGTCGGTGGTGGGGATGTCGGTGCGGTTGCGCATGGCGGTCCTTCGGTTTGCGGTGCCGCCACTGTCGGCCGTTGGGGTTTCAAGCCCGCTTCATAGCGGCGCGCCTGTGTTGCGTTTGTTTCAACGCGTCGCCGCGGCGAGCCCGCCTGCCTATCATTCGCCGCCATGCCCGAGACCACCGCCTCGCCCACCGTGCTGCTCGTCGACGACGAGCCCGAGCTGCGCGCGCTGCTGGCCGAGTACTTCGGCCGCAACGGCTTCCAGGTCGTGCAGGCCGAGGACGCGGCGGCTGCGCGTGCCTGCGTCGCCGAGCGCCTGCCCGACGTGGCCGTGCTGGACATCAACATGCCGGGCGAGACGGGGCTGTCGCTGGCCCGGGCGCTGCGCGAGGCCCATCCGCGCCTGGCCCTGGTCATGCTGACGACGGCCGGCGAGGCCATCGACCGCATCGTCGGCCTGGAGATGGGCGCCGACGACTACGTGGCCAAGCCCTTCGAACTGCGCGAGCTGCTGGCGCGTGTGCGCGCCGTGCTGCGCCGACTGCAGGTGACGGCAGCGCCAGCGGCGATGGCGGTGGACCCGGAGCGCGTCGGCTTCGGGGCCTGCCAGCTCGATCTGGCGCGACGCAAGCTCTTCGGCACCGACGGCGCCGAGATCGACATCACGGCGGCCGAGTTCGACCTGCTGGCGCTGTTCGCCCGCCACCCCAACCGGCCGCTGAACCGCGACCAGATCATGGAACAGGCCCACAACCGCGGTTGGGACGTGTTCGACCGCAGCATCGACCTGCGCGTCATGCGGCTGCGCCGCAAGGTGGAGCGCAACCCGGACAAGCCAGAAGTCATCAAGACGGTCAGGAACGTCGGCTACGTTTATGTGCCAGCAAGCTGAACCGTACCGCTCGCCGCGGCCGTCGTGAATTCAAGCGGGCCGAGCGCCGGGCCGCTCCCAAGCCGGCCCGTCTGGCGATGTGCGAGCGGGGCGCCCCCCGCGAGCATCGCCGTCCCCTCGGGGGACCGTCCAAGGTATTCCTTGGGCGAGGGGCTTCAGTTCTGCTGTGGCAACTTCAACCAGCGCTGCAGCCGCGTGCGCAACGCGACGAAGTCCAGCGGCTTGGTCAGGTGCTCGTCCATGCCGGCATCCATGCTGGCGGCCACGTCGGCGTCCAGCGCGTGCGCGGTCAACGCCAGGATGGGGAAGTTGGGCAGCTTGCCTTCACGCTGCTGGGCGCGGATGCGGCGGGCGCATTCCAGGCCGTCCATGCCGGGCATCTGGATGTCCATCAGCACGAGGTCGGGCGGGGCGTCGGCGCAGGCGGCCAGGGCTTCGAGCCCGTTCTTGGCCAGGCGGGCCTGCACGCCCATCAGCGCGAGGAACTCCAGCGCGACGACCTGGTTGATGTGGTTGTCTTCGACCAGCAGCACCTGCGGCTGGTGCTGGCCCGGCGTGGGATCGTCAGGCTGAGCCTGGGGCGCATCCTTCCCCGACCCGCCCGCGGCGGCGCTCAGCCAGATCGGATGCAGCGGCACTTCAGCAAACAGCCTTGACTTGTCCATCCCCATGTCCTCGATGACTTGTTTTTATGGCCCCTTGGCAGGGGTGCGGGCCATTGTTGCCTCAGGCGGCGCCGCAACGCAACCGCAAGTCCCACAAATGCGGTGAGCCTTGGCCGCTCACGTAGGCAGAAGTGACCGTTGATCGGTTGGAGGTGCTGACAGTTTTCGTCCAAGAGCCTCCCTACACTGCTCGCCTTTGTCGTTTTGGCCCCCCACATGTCTGACGGTCTGATCCGCATCCGAGGCGCTCGCCAGCACAACCTCAAGAACCTCGATCTCGATCTGCGCACCGCCGAGTTGACCGTCGTCACGGGGCCCAGTGGCTCGGGCAAGTCCAGCCTGGTGTTCGATACCCTCTACGCCGAGGGCCAGCGGCGTTACGTGGAGACCTTCTCGGCCTATGCGCGCCAGTTCCTGGACCGCATGGACCGCCCCGCCGTGGACCGCGTGGACGGCGTGCCGCCCGCCATCGCCATCGACCAGACCAACCCGGTGCGCACCAGCCGCTCCACGGTGGGGACGATGACGGAGATGAACGACCACCTGAAGCTGCTTTATGCGCGTGCAGCGGAGTTGTTCGATCGCAAGACGGCGCTGCCCGTCAGGCATGACACGGCGCAGAGCATTTATGCGGAGCTGCTTGCGCGTTCGGAGAGCGCCCAGGATCCCAGGATGGTGCTGACTTTTCCCGTGGAGCTGCCGGCCAACACGACAGCTGAGCAGGTCGAGCAATGGCTGGCGGCCAGCGGCTTCACGCGGGTGCAGGGCGAGCGCATCGTCGAAGGTAAGAAAGTGTTGGATGTGGTAGCTGATCGCTTCCGCATCCAGGGTGCAGGCAGGCAGCGTGCGATGGAGGCCATCGAGCTGTCGCTCAAACGAGGGTCAGGCCGGTTGAGCGTCTACGTGGGTGACGAAGGCGCGACCTTGTGGCGCTTTTCGACGGGACTGCACTGTCCCGAGAGCGACATCCGCTACGCCGACCCGCAGCCCGCACTGTTCTCGTTCAACTCGGCCTTCGGTGCCTGCGAGGCCTGCCGCGGCTTCGGTCGCGTCATCGGCGTGGACCTTGGCTTGGTCATTCCCGACGACCGCAAGACGCTGCGCAACGGCGCCATCAAGCCCATGCAGACGCCGGCGTGGAAGGACTGCCAGGAAGACCTGCTGAAGTACGCCGGCGAGGCCGGCATCCCGCGCGACACGCCGTGGAAGGACCTGAGCCCCGCGCAGCACGAGTGGGTCATCGGCGGCACGCCGAACTGGAACGGCAACTGGAACAAGCAGTGGTACGGGGTCAAGCGCTTCTTCGACTACCTGGAGAGCAAGGCCTACAAGATGCACATCCGCGTGCTCTTGTCCAAGTACCGCAGCTATACCGAATGCCCCAGCTGCCGCGGCGCGCGGCTGAAGACCGAGGCGCTGCTGTGGCGCGTGGGAGCCAAGCCGCTGGCCGACGCGGCGCTGCCGGCGGCGCAACGCTTCCCGCCGGTGGGCGTGGACTGGACGCGTGAGCAGCTCGAGGCGCTGCCGGGCCTGTCCCTGCACGACCTGATGCAGCTGCCCATCCAGCGCCTGCGCGATTTCGTCGATGGTCTGCAACTGCCCAGCACCATGCTGGACGAAGCGCTGAAGCTGCTGCTGGACGAGATCCGCCACCGCAGCCGCTACCTGTGCGACGTGGGCCTGGGCTATCTGACGCTGGACCGCCAGAGCCGCACCTTGTCCGGCGGCGAGGTGCAGCGCATCAACCTGACCACCGCGTTGGGCACCTCGCTGGTCAACACGCTGTTTGTGTTGGACGAGCCCAGCATCGGCCTGCACCCGCGCGACATGGGCCGCATCGTGCAGGCCATGCAGCGGCTGCGCGACGCGGGCAACACGCTGGTCGTCGTCGAACATGACCCGGCGGTGATGCTGGCGGCGGACCGCCTCATCGACATGGGCCCGGGCCCGGGCGAGCGTGGCGGCGAGATCGTCTTCGACGGCACGCCCGAGCAGATCCGCGCGGCCGACACGCTGACCGGCGCCTACCTCGGCGCGCGCAAGCATGTCGGCATGGGCCTGAAGCGGCTGGTGGACGAGTCCACGCCCAAGCTCATCCTCGAAGGCGTGCGCGAGCACAACCTGCGCAACGTGTCCGTCGAGTTTCCGCTGCAGCGCCTGGTCGTCGTGACCGGCGTGTCCGGCTCCGGCAAGAGCACGCTGATGCAGGACGTGCTCTATCCCGCGCTGGCCCGCCAGTTCGGCAAGGCCACCGAGACGCCCGGCGCGCACGACCGCTTGCTGGGTGCGGATTTCCTGGCCGACGCGGTGTTCGTCGACCAGTCGCCCATCGGCAAGACGGCGCGCTCCAACCCGGCCAGCTATGTCGGCGCCTTCGACGAGATCCGCAAGCTGTTTGCCGACGCGCCGATGGCGCGCGAGCGCAGCTACACGGCCGGCATGTTCAGCTTCAATGCCGGCGACGGCCGCTGCCCGACCTGCGGCGGCTCGGGCTTCGAGCATGTCGAGATGCAGTTCCTCAGCGATGTCTACCTGCGCTGCCCGGATTGCGACGGCAAGCGCTTCCGCGCCGAGATGCTGGACGTGAAGCTGGCCTTGAAGGACCGCGACCTGAGCGTGTCCGACGTGCTGGACCTGACCGTCGCCGAGGCCGTCCACCTGTTCAGCGACCACCGCGGCGTGCTCGTCAAGCTGCAGCCCATCGTCGACGTGGGCCTGGAATACGTGAAGCTGGGCCAGCCGGTGCCGACGCTGTCGGGCGGCGAGGCGCAGCGGCTCAAGCTCGCCGGTTTCCTGGCCGAGGCGGCCGCGTCGCCGCGCTTTGGCGTCGCCAAGAAGGGCACGCTGTTCCTGTTCGACGAACCGACGACCGGCCTGCACTTCGATGACATCGCCAAGCTGATGCGCGCGATGCGCAAGCTGCTGGCGGCCGGCCATTCGCTGATCCTCATCGAGCACAACCTCGACGTCATCCGCGCGGCCGACTGGCTGGTGGACCTAGGCCCCGAAGGCGGCGAGGCCGGCGGCGAAGTCGTCTGCGTCGGCACGCCGGAAGAGATCGCCAAGCACGCGACCTCCCATACCGCCGCCGCGCTGCGGGACTACGCGCTGCACATGGACCGCCCGGCCACCGTCGTGGAAGAAGGCCGCCCGCTGCAGTCGCTGCTGCGCGCGCGCCGTGCGACGGAGGAGGCCATCCGCATCGTCAACGCCCGCGAGCACAACCTGAAGGGCGTGGACGTCTCCATCCCGCGCGGCAAGTTCAATGTCGTGACCGGCGTGTCGGGCTCGGGCAAGTCCACGCTGGCCTTCGACATCCTGTTCAACGAGGGCCAGCGCCGCTATCTCGAATCGCTGAACGCCTACGCGCGCAGCATCGTGCAGCCGGCCGGCCGACCCGAGGTGGACGCGGTCTGGGGTATCCCGCCCACGGTGGCCATCGAGCAGCGCCTGTCGCGCGGCGGCCGCAAGAGCACGGTGGCGACGACGACGGAGGTCTGGCACTTCCTGCGCCTGCTGTACGTCAAGCTGGGCGTGCAGCACTGCGTCAACGACGGCGCGCCAGTGCGGCCGCAGAGCGTCGAGTCCATTGCCGCGCAGTTGATGCGCGACTATCGCGGCCAGCACGTGGGCCTGCTCGCGCCGCTGGTGGTGGCGCGCAAGGGCGTCTACACCGACCTCGCCAAATGGGCCAAGGGCCGCGGCCACACGCATCTGCGCGTAGACGGCGAGTTCTTGCCGACCTCGCCCTGGCCGCGCATCGACCGCTTCAAGGAGCACACGCTGGAGCTGCCGGTCGGCGACCTCGTCATCACGCCCGAACGCGAGGCCGAGCTGCGCGAGCTGCTGGCCAAGGCGCTGGACGTGGGCAAGGGCGTGCTGCACCTGCTGACGCCGCTGGATGGCCTCGGCGACGCGCTGGCCGACGGCGAGACCGGCGCCGGCATCGGCAAGGTCAAGGTGTTCTCCACCAAGCGCGCCTGCCCGGTCTGCGGCACCAGCTATCCGGAGCTGGACCCGCGCCTGTTCTCGTACAACTCCAAGCATGGCTGGTGCACCAGCTGCGTCGGCACCGGCCTGGCGCTGACGCGCGAGCAGCGCAAGGCGCTAGACGACAGCGTGCAGAGCGACGACAACCGCGGCCGCGAGCAGAGCTTCCCGTCCGAGGAGGCCGAGGTCGAGGGCCTGACCGACGCGGCCTGCCCGGACTGCCATGGCACACGGCTGAACGCGACGGCCCGCTCCGTCGAGTTCGAGCACAAGGGCATCGGCGACGTCGCCGCCTGGAGCGTTGGCGAGGCTCGTGATTGGGTGAAGGGCCTGCACCTCGAAGGTCGTGACGCCGACATCGCGCGTGACGTGGTCAGCGAGATCTTGGGCCGGCTGGAGTTCCTCGAAGAAGTGGGCCTCAGCTATCTGACACTGGACCGCGCAGCGCCGACGCTGTCGGGCGGCGAAGCCCAGCGCATCCGCCTGGCCGCGCAGCTCGGCAGCAACCTGCAAGGCGTCTGCTACGTGCTGGACGAGCCCACCATCGGCCTGCACCCGCGCGACAACCAGATCCTGCTGAAGGCGCTGGCGACGCTGGGTGACAAGGGCAACACGCTGGTCGTCGTCGAGCACGACGAGGACACCATCCGCCGCGCCGATCACATCATCGACATCGGCCCCGGCGCCGGCAAACGCGGTGGCCGCGTGGTGGCCGAGGGCACGGCCGCGCAGCTGGCGCTGCAGCCGGAATCGACGACCGGCCGCATGCTGGCCCATCCGCTGATCCACCCGCTGCAGGCGCGCCGCCCGATCGAGGCCGATGCGCCCAAGCTGACCGTGCTGAACGCGGCGCTGCACAACCTGAAGGCTGTCACGGTCGACGTGCCGCTGCACCGGCTGGTGGCGGTGACGGGCGTGTCCGGCTCCGGCAAGTCCACGCTGGCGCGCGACGTGCTGCTGGCCAACATGGCCGTCGCCGTGCCGTTGCGCAAGGCACCGGCCAAGTGGACGGGCTGCGACGGCATCGAAGGCCATGCGCAGGTCGACCGCGTGCTGGAGGTCGACCAGACCCCCATCGGCAAGACGCCGCGCTCCTGCCCGGCGACCTACATCGGCTTCTGGGACGCGATCCGCAAGCTGTTCGCCGAGACGCTGGAGTCCAAGGCGCGCGGCTATGCCCCGGCCCGCTTCAGCTTCAACACGGGCCAGGGCCGCTGCCCCGGTTGCGAAGGCCAGGGCATGAAGACCATCGAGATGAGCTTCCTGCCCGACGTGAAGGTGCCCTGCGACCAATGCCATGGCCAGCGCTTCAACCCCGAGACGCTGGGTGTCAGCTGGCGGGGAAAAAGCATCGGCGACGTGCTGGCGATGGAGGTCGACGAGGCCGTCGAGTTCTTCGCCTCCATGCCGTCCATCGCGCACCCGCTGCAGCTGCTGAAGGACGTGGGCCTGGGCTATCTGACACTGGGCCAGCCGTCGCCGACGCTGTCCGGCGGCGAGGCGCAGCGCATCAAGCTGGTGTCCGAGCTGGTCAAGGTGCGCGACGACGTGACGCGCCGCGGCCAGAAGGCGCCGCACACGCTTTACGTGCTGGACGAACCGACGGTGGGCCTGCACATGGCTGACGTCGAGAAACTGATCCGCGTGCTGCACCGCCTGGTGGCAGGCGGGCATTCGGTGGTGGTCATCGAGCATGACCTGGACGTGATCGCCGAGGCCGACTGGGTGCTGGATCTGGGGCCGGAGGGCGGGGATGCGGGAGGGCGCGTCGTTGTCGAGGGGACGCCTGAGGAGGTGGTGGCAAGCGGGAGCCATACCGGCGTGGCGCTCAAGTCTGTCCTGGCGAGAGTGGCTTGATGGGAGCGGGCCAGCCGGGATTTCGTCCCGGTGGCCGAGGGGGCCGTGCCGAAAAGCCGGAACCACGGGGACATGACGAATGGAGCGCCCAAACCCCGTCCCTAGAATTCGCCGCCCCTAACCCTAGGGGGCACTCAGGAGACCCCTTGAAGCCCGTGACCTTCGCTGCCGTCGGCGGCCTGGCCCTTGCCTTGGCCCTCGCGGCCACCATGCCGCTGCAGGCGCAGACCACCGCCGCCAAACCCGTGCCGACGCTGGAACAGCTGTTCCGCGCCGAACCCTACAAGGGCGAGAACGCCAAGGACGCCGCCTTCAGCCGCAGCGGCCGCTACCTGGCCTACCTGTGGAATCCCTTCGGCGAGCCCGGCACGGACCTCTGGGTGCACGACACCAGGACGGGCAGGACGCAGCGCGTCACTTCACCGCAGGTCATGGCCGCCTTCGAGGCGCCCGAGGACATGGAGCGCTTCGACAAGAAGCTCAGGCAGCGCCAGACCGAGTACGCCGAGCGCCAGGCCAGGGAGGTCGCGCAGCAGGCCTATCTCCGTGGCGAAAACGTCGACCTGTCGCAGTGGGAGACGGCCGCGCTCGCGACCGTGAAGCAGGAGCTGGCCGACAAGAAGGCCAAGGACGACGCGGAGAAGGCGGCGGACAAGGCCGAAGCCGAAGCCGAGAAGAAAGCCGCTGCGGAGCTGGCGGCCAAGCGGGGCGGCAAGCCCGTCGCGGCGGCGTCGCCCGCCTCGGCGGCTTCTGCGTCCGACAAGAAGGACGACAAAGAGAAGGAAACCTGGGAGCTGCGCGACGAGCTGAAGAAGAAGCTCGCGCGCGAGAAGCTCAAGGCCAGCGACATCTATCCCGGCCCGGCACAGTTCGTCTGGGCGCGCAAGGCCGACGAGCTGATCTTCCAGTACCGCGGCGGGCTCTACCGCTGGCGCGCGGACGACAAGGCGCCGACGCCACTGGTCGCGACGCAGCGCGAGCTGCGCGTCGTGGCCTACACGCCCGACGACGCCGGTTTTGTCTACACCGACGACACCCGCGTGCTGCGCGCGAGCTTCAAGCAGCCCGGCGTGCAGGTCATCAACCGCGAGCTGATCCACGGGGACGACGAGCAGATCAAGAAATACCGCATCGCCGAGACGGCGATCAGCGAGGACGGGCGCTGGATGTCGCTGGTCGCGAAGGCGCCGCTGAAGAAGGGCGAGGACGACAAGCCGGCCACTGCGCCAACCGGCCGCCAGGTCGAGATCATGAATTACACCGAGCGCTGGGCCACGGCCAAGAAGGTCAGCCGCGAGGTGTCCGACGACAAGCGCACCGAGAAGCCGCTGGCCCTCTACATCCGCCAGGTGTCCGCGGGCGCCGAGGCGCCGCGCAAGCAGCCCGAGCCGGTGTTCACGCACAAGGGCGGCGACGTCTGGTTCGAGATGAGCGACGTGGCCTGGGCGCGCGACGGCAGCCACTACGCGTTCACGACCTGGGAACGCGAGAAGGAGCTGCTACGCGTCTACCTGGGCACGGCGGATGAAAACGCTAAGCCCGAAGTCGTGCTGGAGCGCCGCGGCGAGACGGGCCATGAAGTGGTCAACGTCCTGAACCCGCGCTTCACGCCCGACGGCAAGACCCTGGTCTTGACGCTGGACGAAGCAGGCTGGCGCCAGCCCCATGCCATCGACGTGGCGAGCAAGGCACTGCGCCCGCTGATCAACGGCGGCTTCGAGGCGCACCAGGTCGTCGGCTTCACGCCGGACAGCAAGGCCATGTTCCTGCTGGCCAACCAGGGCGACGCCGCGGCGATGAACCTGTTCCGCGTCGACCTGGCCGATGGCAGCATGCAGGCGCTGGGCACGCCCGGCGAATACCACCGCGCCGCCGCGGCCTCGTTCGACGGCCGCTGGCTCAGCGCCAATGCCGGCAACTGGGCGCAGCGGCCCGAACTCAAGCTGCTGGCCGGCGACGGCGCCAGCCCCGCGCGCGTGCTGACCGACAGCGCCGACAAGGCCGCCTGGACCGCGGTCGACGTGCTGCGCCCCGAGCGCTTCGCCTTCACCAACCGCCACGGCGACCGCATCGAGGCCTATGCCTTCAAGCCGGCCGGCTGGCAGGCCACCGACAAGCGGCCGGCCATCGTCTACGTCTACGGCGGCCCGTTGAACGACCGCCACATCGTCGAGGTCGACAGCTTCCACAACACGGCCTACCTGTTCAGCATGTACATGGCCGCCCAGCATGGCTACGTCGTCGTCGCCGTGGACCCGCGCGGCCACAGCAACTACGGCCGCAAGTTCTCCGACGCCAACTGGGAGCGCCCCGGCGAGCCGCAGGCCGAGGACCTGGAGGACCTGGCCCGGCTGCTGCCCGCGCAGTTCGGCGTGGACGGCGCCCGCGTCGGCCTGACGGGTTGGAGCTTCGGCGGCTTCCAGACCCAGTACACGATGTACACCCGGCCCGACCTGTTCGCAGCCGGCATCGCCGGCGCCGGCCCGACCGAATGGGAGAACTACAACAGCTGGTACAGCGGCCGCACCATCGGCAAGGTGGACCGGAGCAAGCCGGTGCTGCGCAAGTACTCGCTGCTGCCACGGCATGCAGGACCCCAACGTGCTCTACCAGGACACTGTCAACGTCTACCGTGAGCTGCTCGATTCGGGCAAGGAGGCGCTGGTAGACCTCTTCCTGGACCCCGAGGGGGTGCATGCCCTCGGCGGCGCGGTCAAGCCGGTGGGTCTGCACCGGCGCTACGAGGCCTTCTGGCTGCAGCACCTGGGGCGCGCCGCGCCTTGAATCGCTACTTGAGCGCCGCCTGCAGCCGCCGCCACGGCGCCTGCCGGTAGTCGCTGGCCTGCGGAAAGGCCGCGAAGTCGCGCCGCGCGGCCTCGGCCTCGCGCCGCGCGGTCGCCGCGTCGCCCAGTGCCAGCGCACAGCTGCCGGCCACGGCATGCAGGCGTGCAAGGTCGCTGTCCAGCGAGCTATCGCGTGTCTGCGTCGCCAGCGCCAGGCTGTGCTGCAGGTCCGCCAGGCCATCGCGCGACTGCTTCAGCGCGCAGCGCGCCTCGCCGCGCAGCGCGAACGCGACCTGGGCGTCATAGAGGCTGACGCGATCCTCGCCCGGCTTCAGCATGGCCGGCGGCAGCGTGGACAGCGCCTCGCCCGCCCGCCCCGCGTCGAGCAGCACGCGCGCCCGTGCCGACGTCACCAGGTCGGCATAGCGGTTGGGATTGGCGCTGCCGCCGCCGCGCACGGGCGGGAAGTCCGGCGCGCTGGCCAGCAACGCCAGCGCGTCGGCCGAGCGGCCGGCGGCCGACAGGTTGTGCGCCGCCGCCATGTACTGGAAGGCCGTCACCGGGTGCTTCGCGTAGCCGCCGTCGATGCGCGCCTGCAGCGCGATGCGGTAGTAGCGGTCGGCATCGGCATGCCGGCCCAGGGCCTCGTAGATCTCGCCGAGCGTGTGGCCCAGGCGCAGGCGCTCGGGCGGCGTGCGAGCGTCGGCCTCCAGCGCGGCGCGGCTGCGCTCGATCAGCGGCAGGGCACTCGCGATGTCGCCCTGGCGCGCCAGCACGGTGGCCTCGTACAGATCCAGCGGCGCGGTGACTTCGTCGGGCAAGGCCTGGCCGAGCGCCGCCAGCCGGACGCGGCTGGCGCGTATCGTCGCCAGTGCCTCTTCGGCGCCAATCTGGAAGAAGCCCGTGTAGCGCGCCGTGGCCATGCGGGCCGACACGAGGGCGGCGCGCGTGGCGTGAGCACCGCCCAGGCGGTCCAGCGTCGCCAGCGCCGCGTCGAGCTGGGCCTGCAGTTCGCGCGAGCGGTCGGCGGTCAGCAGCGCATCGGTGTCGGCCAGGCGCAGGGCCACCAGGTCCAGCGAATTGGGCCCGGCGGCCATCAACGCGGTGGACACCGAACGCTGCAGCAGCGGCAAGGCCTCGTCCCGGCGGTTGTCGGCCAGCAGCAGGCGGCCGCGCAGCGACTGGGCCCAGGCCGCAGCCAGGCTCGGGGCGTTGGCCGGCAGGCGGGCCTCGACGGCGCTCAACAGCGGTGTCGCGTCGGCAAAGCGATGGCGGGCCACGTGGCTGCGCACCCTCATCAGCTCGGCGTCGACGTCGCCGGGCTGCAGTTCCAGCGCGTGCCGCGCGCTGGCCTCGGCGGCCTCGGGCTCGCGGGCGTCGAGTTGGGCGGCGGCCTGCTGGCGCCAGGCCAGTGCCCGCTCGGCCGTGCCGGCGCCGGCATGCTCCAGCGCGGCCAGGCGGCGCGCGCCGATCTCGACGGCCAGACGCGGCGCACCCATGTCGGCCAGCAGATGGCTGAGGCCGCCGTACATCTCGGCGCGCGCCGCCGGCTCGAAGCGTGGCTCGATGAGGGCGGTGCTCCGCGCGAGCACGGCCTCGGGCGTCTGCGCGGCGGCCGAGGCCGGTGCCTGCAGCTTGAAGACCTCGGCGACGAAGGCGCGCGCGGCCTGCTCGCGCTCGCTGGCCACGGCCGCGCGCTGCGCCTGCACGACGGCCACGCCGGCGCCCAGGCCCAGCGCAACCAGCACGCCCGCCGCCGCGGCGACCGCACGGCGGTGGCGGCGCCCGGCCGGGCCGAGGCGCTGCTGCTCGCGCTCCAGCGCGGCGGCAAAGGCGGCGGCGCTGGCCGGGCGGCGCGCCGGCTCGGGCGACAGCGCGCGCTGCAGCAGCGCGTCCAGCCCGCCGCGCAGCGCCCGACGGCGTGCGGGGTCGGCACAGCGTTGGCTCGGCGGCGGCACG
>JAEKLF010000295.1 GCA_019509985.1 Burkholderiales bacterium
TCCACGAGCTGATTGAAGCGCAGGTGAGGCGATCGCCCGAGGCGACGGCGGTGGTCCATGAAGGCGGGTCGCTGAGCTACGCCGAGCTGAACCGGCGCGCCAACCGACTGGCCCATGCACTCATCGAGCAAGGCGTGACGCCCGATGAGCGGGTGGCCATCTGCCTGACGCGCGGCGCGCAGATGATGGTCGCGGTGCTGGCGGTTCTAAAGGCTGGCGGTGCGTATGTGCCTATCGACCCCGCTTATCCGGCCGAGCGTATTGCTTACATGCTCGAAGACGCAGCGCCGCGGGTGCTGATCACGCTCGGGTCGCTGTGGGGGCAACGCTCGCCGCAGCTGCCCATGATTGACCTGGAGGCCGGCCACTGCGCGCTGCAGTCCGATACCGACCTCGACCCACGCGTCCTGGGACTGTCATCGCAGCATCTGGCCTATGTGATCTACACCTCCGGCTCGACGGGACGACCCAAGGGCGTGATGGTCGAGCACTCATCGCTGGTGAACCTGCTGTGCGCGATGAAGCAGATCAGTGGCCTGACGCCACGCGACCGCTGGCTGGCGGTGACGACGCTGACCTTCGACATTGCAGCGCTGGAGATCTTTCTGCCCTTGCTGTGCGGGGCCACGGTGGTGATGGCCGACGCGGGCATGAGCGGCGACCCGGCGCGGCTGGGCCAGGCCTTGGATCGGCTGGAGATCACCGCCATGCAGGCCACGCCGGCCACCTGGCGCCTGCTGGTCGACAGCGGTTGGCAAGGCCGTGCGGGACTGCTCGCCCTGTGCGGTGGCGAAGCGCTCAACGCTGAGCTCGGCGCACGACTGAGCCAGCGTGTTGGCACCTTGTGGAATGTCTACGGTCCGACAGAGGCGACCGTGTGGTGCACGGCGCAGCGCATCGAGCCCGGCACGAGACTCGGCAGCACCTGCCCGATCGGCGCGCCCATTGCCAACACCCGGATGTACGTGCTCGATGCCATGGGGCAGCCGGTGCCCATCGGGGTGGCCGGGGAGCTGCACATCGGCGGCGTGCAAGTGGCGCGCGGCTACCTGAACCGAGCGCAGCTGACGGCCGAGCGATTCGTGAGCGACCCGTTCGTGGCGCAGCCGGCGCGGCTGTACAAGAGCGGCGACCTGGCGCGCTGGCGAGACGACGGCACGCTGGAGTTCCTGGGGCGCAACGACGACCAGGTCAAGGTGCGGGGGTTCCGCATCGAGCTGGGCGAGATCGAGGCGACGCTTCGCAGGCAGTGCGGAGTCGACGATGCGGTGGTCGTGGCGCGCGAGGACACGCCGGGCCACACCAAGCTGGTGGCGTACTACCTGGCCGAGCAGCCGCTGCTAGCGCAGCAACTGCGCGCCGAGCTGGCCAGCCAGCTGCCGGACTACATGCTGCCCGGCGCCTGGGTGCACTTGAGCGCCTGGCCGCTCACGCCGCACGGCAAGCTCGACCGCCGGGCCCTGCCGGCGCCCGAGGGGGCAGACCATGAGCTGCAGGTCTACGAGGAGCCGCAAGGCCCGATCGAGACCACGCTGGCGCGGCTGTGGGCCGAGCTGCTGGGGCTGCAGCGGGTCGGGCGCCACGACCACTTCTTCGCCCTGGGCGGGCACTCGCTGCTGGCCGTGCAACTGCTCGCGCGCATGCGCCCCGCACTGGGCCGCGAAGTCGCGCTGGCGGAACTGTTCGCCCATCCGGT
>JAEKLF010000296.1 GCA_019509985.1 Burkholderiales bacterium
GGTCAGATAGACATCGCCCTGGGCGCTGGCCAGGTGGTGGAACAGCAGGCCATGCTGCAACGGGGCCAGCGGGTAGATGTCCTGGACCTGGGCGGCGCCGCCGGGCACGCAAACCACGGCGGCGTCGATCTCGGGCTGGGTAAGCTCCAGCAGGGGCAGCAGCTCGGGGGTGATGCGGCCGCAGCCCGCCGGAATCGTGTTGGGTGGCACGGCCACGGCACGCGCGGCGACCACGCTGGCGGCCAGGGCGGCCAGCACCGGGGTGGCGAACAGGGCGCGCACCTCCAGCGCCCAGCCCAGCTCGCGCATGCGCTCGATCAGGCGCACGGCCAGCAGCGAATGCCCGCCGAGGGCGAAGAAGTCGTCGTGGCGGCCGACCTGGGCCAGGCCCAGCAGCTCGCACCACAGCGCGGCCAGGGTCTCCTCGATCGCGCCTTGCGGGGGCTCGTAGGCGCGCGAGCCCAGCGCCGAGGCATCGGGCTCGGGCAGGGCCTGACGGTCGAGCTTGCCGTTGGGGGTCAGCGGCAGAGCGGGCAGCCGCACGTATGCGGCCGGCAGCATGTACTCGGGCAGCCGGGTGGACAGCTGCGTGCGCAGCGCCTCGGACGAAAGTGACTCTGGTGTGAGGGCGTCGGGTGACACGGACTCCTCGCCCACGAGGTAGGCCACCAGGCGCTTGTGCTCGCCGTCCTGGCGCGCCAGCACGACGGCCTCACGTACGCCGGGGCAGGCCTGCAGGGCGGCCTCGATCTCGCCGAGCTCGATGCGGAAACCGCGGATCTTGACCTGGTGGTCATTGCGGCCGAGGAAGTCCAGCGTGCCGTCGACGCGCCAGCGCGCGAGGTCGCCGCTGCGGTACATGCGGCTACCCGGCGCGCCGAAGGGATCGGGTACGAAGCGCTCGGCGGTGAGCTCGGGGCGGTTCAGGTAGCCGCGCGCCAAGCCGGCGCCAGCGATGTGCAGCTCCCCGGCCACGCCGATCGGGCAGGGCTGGCCCCAGGCGTCCAGGATGTGGATGCGGGTGTTGTCCAGGGGGCGGCCCAAGGCAATGCTTTGCGCCCCACGCTCCAGCGCCTGCACCCGGTAGGTGGCGGCAAAGGTGGTCGTCTCGGTCGGGCCGTAACAGTGCAGCAGACACTGCGGAGCGGCCTGCTCCAGGATGTCGGCCACGGCAGCCACGTCGGCGCGGTCACCCCCGGTCAGCAGGCAGCGCAGCTGCGGCAGCACCTCGGCCAAAGCGCGCCAGTAACCCGGCAGGAGCCCCGCGGTGAGGTGGGCGATGCTGACCTGCTGATCGAGCATGCGTCGCGCCAGCGCGGGCGGATCCAGCAGCACGGCCTGCTCGATCACCACGCTGGACGCGCCGTTGAGCAGCGTTGCCCAGACCTCGAAGGTGCTGGCATCGAAGGCGACGTTGGCCAGGAAGGCCACGCGGTCGCTGGGCTGCAGGGTCACATGCGCGCCGTTGAGTGCGAAGTGCGCCACCGCCTGGTGCGGCACAACGACGCCCTTGGGTTGCCCGGTCGAGCCGGAGGTGTACATCACATAGGCCGCCTGCAGCGGGTGCGTTGCCACGGGCGGGCACGTGGCCTGCGCACCGCGCAGGTCCAGCCGCTCGATCGCCACGTGCGGGATATCCACCCCGGCGAGCCGGAAGTCTTCACGGCACAACAGCAGCCGGGCGCCGCAGTCG
>JAEKLF010000297.1 GCA_019509985.1 Burkholderiales bacterium
CCGGCGAGAACGGCTTCAATGTCGGTGAGCAGGCCGCTGGCGCCGAAGCGCAGGCGTTGCGGGTTGAGGGCGTCGGCGCCAAGCGCCGCTTCGACCTGGGCGATATAGCCGGCGGCGTCTGCCACCGAGCGCACACCGCCCGAGGCCTTGAAGCCGGCGGCGGACAGGCCACTGGCCTTGATCTCCTTGAGCATCGCCGCCGCGGCAGTTGGCGTGGCACCGACCTTGGTCTTGCCGGTGCTGGTCTTGACGAAATCGGCGCCGGCCGCGAGTGCCAGGCGCGTGGCCTGGGCAATGCGATCCGCGGTGCCGAGTTCGCCCGATTCGATGATGACCTTGAGCGTCAGCGGACGGCTGGCGAAGCGGACTTCGGACAGGAACTCCGCCACCTCGGTGGCGTCGCCCGCCAGCAGCGCATGCCAGGGCAGCACCACGTCGACCTCGTCGCCACCGGCCTGCGCGATCTCGGCCACGTCGGCCAGCGCGCGTTGCACGTCGAGCGCGCCGTCGGGGAAGTTGGCAACGGCGGCGACCTTGATGGACGCGGGTAGCGCGGCGCGGGCCTGCGCGACGAAGCGGGGCCAGACGCAGACGGCGGCCACGGGACCATTGGCGGTCTGCGCACGCTGGCACAGCGCGTCGATGTCGGCGGCGGTGTCGGCGTCATTCAGGCTGGTCAGATCCAGACAGGCCAGCGCCGTGCGGGCCACCGCCTTCAGGTCGGCAGTCATAGCTCGAGACCGGCGAAGCTGCTCACCAAAGCAGCCAGGAAGGCCGAGGCGCGCTCGCCCGACATCTGCGCCTGCTTCAGCGTCAGGTCGTGCGTCAGCGCCTCGGCGGACAGGCCGGCGGCCATGTTGGTCATCAGCGCCAGCCCCAAGACCTTCAGGCCGGCGTGGCGTGCCAGGATGGTCTCGGGCACCGTACTCATGCCGACGGCGTCGGCGCCCCAGGCGGCGAACATGCGGATCTCGGCAGCGGTCTCGAACTGCGGGCCCAGCGCCCAGCAGTAGGTGCCTTCGCCCAGCATCAGGTTCTCGCGCTTGGCCAGCGCCAGCGCATGCTTGCGCAGGTCGGCGTCGTAGGCGTTGACCATGTCGACGAAGCGGTGGCTGCCCTGCTCGCCCACCAGGGGGCTGCGCTGCGGGGCGTTGATGTGGTCGGCGATCAGCATCAGGCTGCCCGGCGGCATGTGGCTGCGCAGCGAGCCGGAGGCGTTGGTCTGCACCACCACCTTCACACCCCAGCGCTTCAGCGAACGCAGCGCGCCGGCCATGCCGGTGCAGTCGCCGCTCTCGTAGGTGTGGGCGCGGCCGCGAAGGAAGATGACGCGCTGCTCGCCGATGGTGCCGACGACGATCTCGTTGACATGGCCTTCAACCTTGGGCTGCGGGAAGGCGGGCAACTCGGTGTACGGTAGGTTCCTGGCGTCCTGCACATGGCTGACCGCGCCGGCCCAGCCGGAACCGAGGACGACGGCGACTTCGGGAGCGTTGCCGAACAGGGATTGCAGCTTCTCGACGCTCGCGGTGATCGCGGGGTCGAGGGTTTTGTTGTCGATCATGGGGAACCTCAGAAGGTGTGAATGCGCCCGGCGTGGCCGAGCAGATCGCGCAGGCGGCCCCAATCGAGGCGCAAAGCACAGCCGTAGCTCAGGCTACGGCGCGCATTTGCAACGACGAGTGGGGT
>JAEKLF010000233.1 GCA_019509985.1 Burkholderiales bacterium
AAGACCTCGATCTCGACGTGATCGCCCTTGTCGATCAGCGCCGGGAAGCCGATCAACGTTTGGCCGCCCTTCTTCACCTCCAGCAGCTCGGGCAGTTCGCCGAAGGTCCAGTCGGTGTAGGCCTGGCTGGCGTCGCGCGCGTGCGCAGCGGGCTTGACGATCTCGGCGCGGATGCCGCGTTCTGGTTGCGGCTTCGGGGCCGGTTCAGCCGCAGGCAGCTTCAAGGCAGCCAGCGCCTGGAAGGCCGAGCGCGCCTGCCCGCCCAGCTCCGCCTTCAACGCAGCAAGCTGTCGACCCTGGCCCAACTGCCGGCCATGCTCGTCGACGACGCGAAAGTTCATGAACAGGTGCGGCGGCAGTTGCTCCAGCTTGAAGTCGTTGCGCTGCACGGCGAGCTGGGTGCGGTCCTTCACGGCGCGCAGCAGCGTGTCCACCAGACCGCCGTGGCAGAACGGCTGTAGCTCGATGAATTCGGCGACGAAGTCTGGCAGCGGCGTGAGGCGCGCGCGCGGCTTCTGGTGCAGGCTCTTCAGCAATGCCGTCACCTTCGCGGCGAGCATGCCGGGCACCAGCCATTCGGCGCGCTCCTCGCTGACCTGGTTCAGCGCAAAGATCGGCACGGTCACCGTCAGGCCGTCGCGGGCGTCACCGGGCTCGTGCAGGTAGGTCGCGGCACAGTCCACGCCACCCAGGCGGATGACCTTGGGGAAGGCCTCGCTGGTGACGCCCGCGGCCTCGTGGCGCATCAGCTCGTCCTGGCTGAGCTGCAGCAGCTTGTCGTCGGCCTTGCTCGCCTCGCGCCACCACTTGAGCAGCGTGGCGCCGCTGAACACGTGCGCCGGCAGCTTGTCGTCGTAGAAGGCGTAGATCAGTTCGTCGTCCACCAGCACGTCCTGCCGGCGCGACTTGTGCTCCAGCGCCTCGACCTTGGCGATCTGGCGGCGGTTGTGCGCGAGGAAGGGCAGCTGCCTCACCAGGTCGTCCGGCAGGTCGTCGTTGACGATGCCCTCGCGGATGAAGATCTCACGCGCGGCCCTGGGATCCACGCGACCGAAGTTCACTTTTCTGTTGCTGTACAGCACGATGCCGTAAAGCGTCGCACGCTCGAGTGCCACGACCTCCGCGGCCTTCTTCTCCCAGTGCGGCTCCAGCAACTGGGTCTTGATCAGGTGCCCGGCGATGGGCGGCAGCCACTGCGGCTCGATGTTGGCGATGCCGCGGCCGTACAGCCGCGAGGTGTCCACCAGCTCGGCCGCGACGATCCAGCGGCCCGGCTTCTTGCTCAGGTGCGCGCCGGGGTGGCGGTAGAACTTGATGCCGCGCGCGCCGAGGTACCAGTCCTCGTCGTCGCTCTTCTGGCCGATGTTGCCGAGCAGGCCGGCCAGCATGGACAGGTGGATCTGCTCGTAGGTGGCCGGGCTCTGGTTCAGCCGCCAGCCATGTTCGGCGACGACGGTGTGCAGCTGCGAATGCACGTCGCGCCACTCGCGCACGCGGCGGATGCTGACGAAGTTCTCGCGCAGCAACTGCTCGTGGCGGCGGTTGCTCAGCTTGTGCTCGGTGCCACCGCCCTTGCTTTCCTCCAGCCACTTCCACAGCTTCAGGTAGCCGCTGAACTCGCTCTTCTCGTCGTCGAACTTCTTGTGCTTCTCGTCCGCCGCCTGCGCCTGCTCCATCGGCCGGTCGCGCACGTCCTGGCCCGTCAACGCCGACGCGATGATCAGCACCTCCGTCAGCGCCTCGCGGTTCTTGGCTTCAAGAATCATGCGGCCCACGCGCGGGTCCAGCGGCAGGCGGGACAGCTCGCGGCCGAGGGGTGTCAGCTCGTTGTCGTCATCGGTGGCACCCAGCTCGGCCAGCAACTGGTAGCCGTCCGCAATCGCCTTGGGCCGCGGCGGCTCCAGGAAGGGGAAGCGCTCCACCTCGCCCAGGTGCAACGCCTTCATGCGCAGGATCACGCCGGCCAGTGACGACCGCAGGATTTCCGGGTCGGTGAACTTCGGCCGTTCGTTGAATTCCTTCTCGCTGTACAGGCGGATGCAGATGCCGTTGGACACGCGGCCGCAGCGGCCCGCGCGCTGGTTTGAAGCCGCTTGGCTGATCGGCTCGATCAGCAGTTGCTCGACCTTGTTGCGGTAGCTGTAGCGCTTCACGCGCGCCAGACCCGGGTCGATGACGTAGCGGATGCCCGGCACCGTCAGCGAGGTCTCGGCCACGTTGGTGGCCAGCACGATGCGGCGCTGGCCGTGCGGCTCGAACACCTTGTCCTGCTCGGCCGGCGACAGCCGCGCGAACAGCGGCAGCACGTCGACGCCGGGCGGGTGATGTTTTCTCAAAGCCTCAGCGGCTTCCCGGATCTCGCGCTCGCCGGGCAGGAACACCAGCACGTCGCCGCCACCCTCTCGCCACAGCTCGTCAACCGCGTCGGTGATCGCGTTGTTGACGTCGTACTCGCGGCTTTCCTCGAAGGGCCGGTAGCGCTGCTCCACGGGGTACAGCCGGCCCGACACCATCAGCACCGGCGCCGGGCCCTTGGCCGACGCGAAGTGGTTGGCGAACCGGTCTGCGTCGATGGTGGCCGACGTGACGACGATCTTCAGGTCCGGCCGGCGCGGCAGCAGCTCGCGCAGGTAGCCCAGCAGGAAGTCGATGTTGAGACTGCGCTCGTGGGCCTCGTCGATGATGATGGTGTCGTAGGCCTTCAGCAGCGGGTCGCTCTGCGTCTCGGCCAGCAGGATGCCGTCCGTCATCAGCTTGACCGACGCCGTCTTGGCGAGCCGGTCCTGGAAGCGCACCTTGAAGCCGACGACCTCGCCCAGCGGCGTCTTCAGCTCCTCGGCAATGCGCTTGGCGACGCTGCTGGCGGCGATGCGGCGCGGCTGGGTGTGGCCGATCAGGCCACCGCCGTTCAGGCGCCCGCGGCCCATCGCCAGCGCGATCTTGGGCAGCTGAGTCGTCTTGCCGGAGCCGGTCTCGCCGCAGACGATGACGACCTGGTGGTCAGCCATTGCCTGGGCGATTTCGTCGCGCCTGGCGGAGACCGGCAGGCTTTCGGGAAAGGAAATGGAAAGAGCCGGTTGAGGCAACCGGCTCTCGGGTCGTTCGGAATTCATTAGGGCGGGATTGTCCCGCAAGCGTTTTACTCGGTGCGCGGGAAGTAGTTGATGACCTGGATGACGCCGCCCTGCGGGTCCTGCAGCACAGCCATGCGGCCAATGGTGGGGATGTCAAACGGACCGGCACAGACCGTCGCACCCAGGCCCTTGGCCTTCTCCACCGTCGCGTCGCAGGACTCGACCGTCACGTACGCACCCCAGGCCGCCGGCCCGGGCTGCTGCTGCGTCATGACACCGCCAACCGCGACGTCGCCGACCTTGATGACGTGATAGTCGCCCTGGCCCATGTTCATGGTGTCGAAGCCCCAGCCGAACAGCGCGCCGTAGAACTCGCACGCGGCCTTCGGGTTGGGGCTGGACAGCTCGTTCCAACTGAAGGCGCCGGGGGTCATATAGACGTCTTGATAGTCCTTCATCGCGGTCTCCGGGTGGTGGGGGGAGCCATCGTCAACGGCGAATGTGACAGCGTCAAGTGAGCGCGGTCACGGCGACAATTCGCACCCATGACCGCGCTCAGCCTCGTCTTTCCCCACACCTTCGTGCCCTGGTTCCGTTCCGTGGCGCCCTACATCCACGCCTACCGCGGCGAGACCTTCGTTGTCGGCATGCCGGGCGAACTGGTCGCAGCCGGCAAGCTGAATGCCTTCGTGCAGGACCTCGCCATCCTGCACGCCATGGGCATCAAGGTCGTGCTCGTGCACGGCTTCCGGCCCCAGGTCAACGAACAGCTGATCGCCAAGGGCCAGACGCCGCGCTTCAGCCACGGCCGCCGTGTGACCGACGCCGTCGCGCTGGACTGCGCCCAGGAGGCCGCCGGCCAGCTGCGTTTCGAGATCGAGGCCGCGTTCAGCCAGGGACTGCCCAACACGCCGATGGCGAATGCGACGGTGCGCGTCGTCTCCGGCAATTTCCTGACCGCCCGGCCGGTCGGCATCGTCGACGGCGTGGACTTCCAGCATTCGGGCTTGGTGCGCAAGGTGGACGCTGCCGCCATCCAGCGTGCCATCGACATCGGCGCCATCGTGCTGCTGTCGCCGTTCGGCTTCTCGCCCACCGGCGAGGCCTTCAACCTGTCGATGGAAGACGTGGCCACGTCCACCGCCATCGCGCTGCAGGCGGACAAGCTGCTCTTCGTCTGCGAGGTGCCCGGCGTGCCCGAGGACCCCAGCGACCCCGAAAGCGCCATCGACACCGAACTGGCCCTGGCCGACGCCGACCGCATGCTGTCCAAGGCCAGCCCCACGCCCGAGCCCACCGACGTCGCCTTCTACCTGCGCCATTGCGCCGAGGCCTGCCGCGCCGGCGTCGAGCGCACGCACATCATCCCGTTCGCGGTGGATGGCGCGCTGCTGCAGGAGGTCTACACCCACGACGGCATCGGCACCATGGTCGTCGACGAGAAACTGGAGAGCCTGCGCGAGGCCAGCTCCGACGACGTGGCCGGCATCATCCAGCTCATCGAGCCCTTCGAGCGCGACGGCACGCTGGTCAAGCGCAGCCGAACCGAGATCGAACGCGACATCGAGGCCTACACCGTCATCGAGCACGACGGAGTCATCTTCGGCTGCGCGGCCCTTTACCCTTATGTTGAAGCCCGCACGGCCGAGATGGCCGCGTTGACGGTCTCCGCCGAAGTGCAGGGCCAGGGCGACGGCGACCGACTGCTGAAGAGAATCGAACAACGCGCCAAGGCCATGGGCCTGGACAGCATCTTCGTACTGACGACGCGCACGATGCACTGGTTCATCAAACGCGGTTTCCAGCAGGTCGACCCTGAATGGTTGCCCGAGGAACGCAAGCGCAAATACAACTGGGATCGGCGCTCGCTCGTGCTGGTCAAGAAATTCGCCTAAGCCCCCGGCGAATCCATCCCCAGGCCGGCGCAGTACAGTGCCGGCCGTTTTGTTCCAAGGAGAGTTCCATGCCCCGCACCGTTCAATGCGCCTATCTGAAGAAAGAAGCCGAAGGCCTGGACTTCCCGCCTTACCCCGTGCATACCGAACTCGGCAAGAAGGTTTGGGAAAGCATCAGCAAGGAGGCCTGGGCGGCCTGGATGAAGCACCAGACCATGCTCGTCAATGAAAACCGCCTCAACCTTGCCGATCTGCGCGCCCGCCAATACCTGATGCGCCAGGCTGAACAGTTTTTCTTCGGCACGGGCGCCGAAGCGGTGGCGGGCTTCGTACCGCCACCGGCCTGAGCGCGGTTCGGGTGAAAACCTTGAGGGACGCTCATCCGCGCAACGCAGGTGATGCGGCCACCAACAATTCTTCTTCGGCAGCGGCGCCGAAGTGGTGGCTGGCTACGTGCCGCCGTCGGCCCGAATAGGCCAATCCCGAGGGCGGCCACCCGTGGCATTTGTCACGGAACAATACCCGCCAAGCCATGACGCCCGGGTATTGGCGGCCCGCCGCTCGGCGAACAGTGCGGGCACCAGTCCGCTGCGCGATGCCGAATCCAGCCGCCGACAAACCCGGCCAGGCAATTTGCCGGCTCAAATGAAAACCCGTAGCCGGCAGCCCACAAAAACTCTTGCCTGAATTCCCGGTCCGCGATTTAATTCATTCGCGGAGATAATCGCCGGGCACCCGCCCCGCACCTCCGAGGCCCCGCAGCGCAGTTGCGGGAGTC
>JAEKLF010000234.1 GCA_019509985.1 Burkholderiales bacterium
CGGCGTTGAAGGCCGAGCAGACGAGCGGGTGCAGCTGGATGGCCTTGCCTTCGATCAGCACGGGCTCGAAAGCCTGGATGCCGAGGCGGTGCAGCGTCGGGGCGCGGTTCAGCAGGACCGGGTGCTCCTTGATGACTTCTTCAAGAATGTCCCAGACCACCGGCGTGCCGGATTCGACTTCCTTCTTGGCAGCCTTGATCGTCGTCGCGATGCCCATGGCTTCGAGACGGCTGAAGATGAAGGGCTTGAAGAGCTCGAGCGCCATCAGCTTGGGCAGGCCGCACTGGTGCAGCTTGAGCGTCGGGCCCACCACGATGACCGAACGGCCCGAGTAGTCGACGCGCTTGCCCAGCAAGTTCTGACGGAAGCGGCCGCTCTTGCCCTTGATCATGTCGGCCAGCGACTTGAGGGCACGCTTGTTCGCGCCGGTCATCGCCTTGCCGCGGCGGCCGTTGTCCAGCAGCGAGTCGACGGCTTCCTGCAGCATGCGCTTTTCGTTGCGCACGATGATCTCAGGGGCCTTCAGCTCCAGCAGACGGGCCAGGCGGTTGTTGCGGTTGATGACGCGACGGTAGAGGTCGTTCAGGTCGGAGGTCGCGAAGCGGCCGCCGTCCAGCGGCACCAACGGACGCAGGTCCGGCGGCAGCACGGGCAGCACGTCCAGCACCATCCAGTTCGGCTTGATGCCGGACTTCTTGAAGGCCTCCATGACCTTCAGGCGCTTGGAGTTCTTCTTGACCTTGAGCTCGGAGCCGGTCATGTCGTTGCGCAGGCGATCGATCTCGACGTCGAGATCCATTTCCTGCAGCAAGTTCTTGATGCCCTCGGCGCCCATCAGCGCGATGAACTCGTCGCCGAATTCGATGCGCTTCGCGTCGTAGTCGTCCTCGGTCATGATCGAGAACTTCTTCAGCGGCGTCATGCCCGGATCGACGACCACGTAGGCCTCGAAGTACAGCACGCGCTCGATGTCGCGCAGCGTCATGTCGAGCACCAGACCCAGACGGGACGGCAGGCTCTTCAGGAACCAGATGTGCGCGCAGGGCGCGGCCAGGTCGATGTGACCCATGCGGTCACGGCGGACCTTGGTCTGCGTGACTTCAACGCCGCATTTCTCGCAGATGACACCGCGGTGCTTGAGGCGCTTGTACTTGCCGCACAGGCACTCGTAGTCCTTGATCGGGCCAAAGATCTTGGCGCAGAACAGGCCGTCGCGTTCAGGCTTGAAGGTGCGGTAGTTGATGGTCTCGGGCTTCTTCACCTCGCCGAACGACCAGCTGCGGATCTTCTCCGGGGAAGCCAGGCCGATCTTGATGGCATCGAAATGCTCATCGGGGGTGAATTGCTTGAAAAGGTCGAGTAGTCCCTTCATGCATCTGCTCCTTAATTGCGTTCCAGTTCAATGTCGATGCCCAAGGAGCGGATTTCCTTGACCAAGACGTTGAACGATTCGGGCATGCCCGCTTCGATGGCGTGTTCGCCCTTGACGATGGACTCGTACACCTTGGTACGACCATTCACGTCGTCGGACTTGACCGTCAGCATTTCCTGCAGGATGTACGAGGCGCCATAAGCTTCCAGCGCCCAGACTTCCATTTCGCCGAAACGCTGGCCGCCGAACTGCGCCTTGCCGCCCAGCGGTTGCTGCGTGACGAGGGAGTACGGACCGGTCGAACGGGCGTGCATCTTGTCGTCCACCAAGTGGTGCAGCTTCAGCACGTGCATGTAGCCGACGGTGACCGGGCGCTCGAACTGCTCGCCGGTGCGGCCGTCGCACAGCCAGGCCTGCGTGCGCGTGGCGGTCAGGCCCTTCTTGGCGGCGATGTCGTCCGGGTAGGCCAGCTTCAGCATGCCGCGGATTTCCTCTTCCTTGGCGCCGTCGAAGACCGGCGTCGCAAAGGGCACGCCCTTGGCGAGGTTGGCGGCCATCTCCAGCACTTCGGTATCGGTCAGCGCGTCGATGTTCTCGGTCTTGCCACCGCTTTGGTTGTAGAGCTCATCGAACAGCTTGCGCAGCTCGGCCACCTTGGTGTGCTGCTGCAGCATGTCGCCGATGCGCTGGCCGATGCCCTTGCCGGCCCAGCCCAGGTGCACTTCCAGAACCTGGCCCACGTTCATCCGCGAAGGCACGCCCAGCGGGTTCAGCACGATGTCGGCAGGCGTGCCGTCGGCCATGTAGGGCATGTCTTCGATCGGCGTGACCTTGGACACGACACCCTTGTTGCCGTGACGGCCGGCCATCTTGTCGCCAGGCTGCAGGCGACGCTTGACGGCCAGGTAGACCTTGACCATCTTCAGCACGCCGGCGGGCAGCTCGTCGCCCTGCGTCAGCTTCTTGCGCTTTTCTTCAAAAGCCAGGTCGAAGCTGTGACGGGTCTGCTCGAGCGAGTTCTTGATCGACTCCAGCTGGTTGGCGACGTCTTCCTCGGCCGGACGGATGTCGAACCAGTGGAAGCGCTCGACCGAGGCCAGGTAGTCCTTGTCGATGGCCGTTCCCTTGGCGATCTTCTGCGGGCCGCCGTTGGCGATCTTGCCGACCAGCAGCTTCTCGATACGGTCGAAGGCGTCGCTCTCGACGATGCGCAGCTGGTCGTTCAGGTCCAGGCGGTAGCGCTTCAGCTCGTCGTCGATGATCTGCTGGGCGCGCTTGTCGCGCTGGATGCCTTCACGGGTGAAGACCTGCACGTCGATGACGGTGCCCTGCGTGCCCTGGTCGACGCGCAGCGACGTGTCCTTCACGTCCGAAGCCTTCTCGCCGAAGATGGCGCGCAGCAGCTTCTCTTCCGGCGTCAGCGTCGTCTCGCCCTTGGGCGTGACCTTGCCGACCAGCACGTCGCCCGGGTTCACTTCGGCACCGATGTAGACGATGCCCGACTCGTCCAGGCGGCCCAGTTGCTGCTCGGACAGATTCGGGATGTCGCGGGTGATTTCCTCGGCGCCCAGCTTGGTGTCACGCGCGTTGACCACCAGTTCCTCGATGTGGATCGAGGTGTAGCGGTCTTCGGCAATGACGCGTTCCGAGATCAGGATCGAGTCTTCGAAGTTGTAGCCGTTCCAGGGCATGAACGCGACCAGCATGTTCTGGCCCAGGGCCAGCTCGCCGATGTCGGTCGAGGCGCCGTCGGCAATGATGTCCTCGGCCGCCACCTTGTCGCCACGCTTGACGATGGGACGCTGGTGGATGTTCGTGTTCTGGTTGGAACGCTGGTACTTGATCAGGTTGTAGATGTCGACACCGACCTCACCGGCCACGGTCTCGTCATCGTTCACGCGGATCACGATGCGGTTCGTATCGACATAGTCGACCACGCCGCCGCGGCGCGCAGCCACGACCGTGCCCGAGTCCTTCGCGGCGACGCGCTCGACGCCCGTGCCTACGAAAGCCTTCTCGGGGCGCAGCACCGGCACCGCCTGACGCTGCATGTTGGCGCCCATCAGTGCGCGGTTCGCGTCGTCGTGCTCCAGGAAGGGCACGAGCGAAGCGGCCACCGACACGATCTGCGTCGGCGCCACGTCCATGTACTGGATGCGCTCGGGGCTGGTCAGCACGGACTCGCCGTTCTCACGGGCCGAGACCAGCTCGTCCGTCAGCTCGCCGGTCGTGTTCAGCGTCGCATTCGCCTGGGCGATGACGTACTTGCCTTCCTCGATGGCGGACAGGTAGTCGATCTGGTCGGTCACCTTGCCGTCGACGACGCGGCGGTAAGGCGTTTCCAGGAAGCCGTACTCGTTGAGCTGAGCGAACAGCGCCAGCGAGTTGATCAGGCCGATGTTCGGGCCTTCCGGCGTTTCGATCGGGCAGACGCGGCCGTAGTGGGTCGGGTGCACGTCACGGACTTCGAAGCCGGCACGCTCGCGGGTCAGGCCACCCGGGCCGAGAGCGGAAACACGACGCTTGTGCGTGATTTCCGAGAGCGGGTTGGTCTGGTCCATGAACTGCGACAGCTGCGACGCACCGAAGAACTCCTTCAGCGCCGCGGAGATCGGCTTGGAGTTGATCAGGTCGTGCGGCATCAGGGCTTCGGTCTCGGCCTGGCCCAGACGCTCCTTGACGGCCTTCTCGATGCGGGCGAGGCCCGACCGATACTGGTTCTCGGCCAGTTCGCCCACGCAACGCACGCGACGGTTGCCCAGGTGGTCGATGTCGTCGACCTCGCCGCGGCCATTGCGCAGCTCGACGAGGATCTTGACGACGTCAAGGATGTCCTCGTTGGACAGGTTCATCGCGCCTTCCGGCGTGTCACGGCCGACACGGGCGTTGAACTTCATGCGGCCGACGCGGCTCAGGTCGTGGCTCAGGTCGTAGGTGTCGGTGCTGTAGAACAGGCGGTTGAACAGCGCTTCGACGGCGTCTTCCGTCGGCGGCTCGCCGGGGCGCATCATGCGGTAGATGGCGACGCGGGCGGCCAGCTGCGTCTCGGTCTCGTCAGACGCCAGCGTCTGCGAGATGTAGGCGCCTTCGTCCAGCTCGTTCGTGAACAGGCACTGGATTTCCTTGACGCCGGCCTGGCGCAGCTTCTTCAGCAGCGCGTCGGTCAGTTCGTCATTGGCCTTGGCGATGATCTCGCCGGTGTCGGCGTCGATCATGTTCTTGGCCAGCACGCGGCCGACCAGGAAGTCCTCCGGCACCGAGATGTGCTGCGTGCCGGACTGCTCCAGCTGGCGCACATGGCGGGCCGTGATGCGCTTGTCCTTCTCGACGATGACCGCACCCGACTTGTCGGTGATGTCAAAGCGTGCGACCTCGCCCTTCAGGCGGTCGGCAACGAACTCGAGCTGCGCGCCAACGTCCATCAGGCGGAAGTTGTCGAACACGAAGAAGTGGGCCAGGATCTGCTCGGGGTTCAGGCCGATGGCCTTGAGCAGGATGGTGACCGGCATCTTGCGGCGGCGGTCGACGCGGAAGTACAGGATGTCCTTCGGGTCGAACTCGAAGTCCAGCCAGGAGCCGCGGTAGGGAATGATGCGGGCGCTGAACAGCAGCTTGCCGGACGAATGCGTCTTGCCCTTGTCGTGCTCGAAGAACACGCCCGGCGAACGGTGCAGCTGCGACACGATGACGCGCTCGGTACCGTTGACGATGAAGGAGCCGTAGTCGGTCATCAGGGGCACTTCGCCCATGTAGACCTCCTGCTCCTTGATTTCCTTGACCGTCTTCGCCTGGGGCGATTCACGGTCATAGATGATCATCTGCAGGCGCGCGCGCACGGCGGCTGCGTAGGTCAACCCCCGCTGCTGGCACTCACGGGTGTCAAACGGCGGCTTGGCGATGTTGAACTCGAGGAACTTCATCTCGACGAAACCGTTGTGCGAAACAATCGGGAACGCTGACAGGAAAGCCGCCTGCAGCCCTTCGGGCTTGCGTTTGGCGGGGGCCACGTCCTTCTGCAGGAAGGCCACGTAGCTGTCCTTCTGCATCGTGAGCAGATAGGGAACGTTGAGAACGCTCTCGCGCTTGCCGAAGCTCTTGCGGATCCGCTTGCGCTCGGTGTAGCTGTAGGGGGTTGCTTGCGCCATAAACACTCCGTGTCGAGCCCACCCCTGGCCGTGGGGCGAGCCGCGTCGGCGACTGGCTGGCTCAATCGCCCAGAACGGGCGCTTGATGAGCTTGGTGGTTGGCCACTACCAACCGCTGGCGGACAACTTCGGCGTTGCACCGAAGTCCGACCAAACTGGTTCTCTGCAGTCGGATCAGAGAACACGTGAAAGAACCGCGCATCATACCCGCGCGAGGTCTTTCACCTGTTCTCAAGCAGGATTAACCCGCAAAGACGAAAAAGGGGAAGCCCTGAGGGCAACCCCTTTTTGAATCCAGGCAAACCCAGATTCGTTCGGCGAGCGGCGTCGCGAGCGGGTCGAGGTCGGGTTTGAGACGCGGAGCCGTACTTGCGTACGGCGAGCATCGAAAGCCCGAGATCGGCCCGCGCAGTAGCCGAGCGCCGGACGAATTACTTGAGCTCGGCCTTGGCGCCGGCTTCAACCAGCTTCTTGACGGCAGCTTCGGCGTCAGCCTTGGCAATGCCTTCCTTGACGTTCTTCGGTGCGCCGTCAACCAGGTCCTTGGCTTCCTTGAGGCCCAGGCCGGTGATTTCACGAACGGCCTTGATGACGGAGACCTTCTGCGCGCCGGCTTCAACCAGCACGACGTTGAATTCGGTCTTCTCTTCAACAACAGCAGCAGCAGCGCCACCGCCACCGCCGCCGCCGGCAGCAGCCATCGAAGCGGCGGACACGCCGAACTTCTCTTCAATTGCCTTGACCAGATCGTTCAGTTCCAGAACGGTCATGCTGTCCAGAGCCGACAGGAAAGCGTCTTTATCGAATGCCATGATTAATTTCCTAAAAACAGATTGATTGCGTATGAACGCGTAGTTCGTCGATCAGGCCGCAGCCGGGGCTTCTTCGGCGGGGGCTTCAGCAGCCACGGCGCCTTCGCCACGTTTTGCAGCCAGGGCAGCCAGCACGGCCGCGGTGCGTTGCACCGGCGACTTGAGCAGGCCAGCGATTTGCGACAGCAGCACTTCCTTGCTCGGGACCGAGGCCAGCGCTTTCACGCCGTTCACGTCCAGAGCCTTGCCGCCGTACGCACCACCCTTGATGACGAGCTTGTCGTTGGTCTTGGCAAAGTCAGCGATGACTTTGGCAGCCGCGACAGCGTCTTCCGAAAAGCCGTAGATCAGCGGGCCGACCATGCTCTCCGAAGCAGCCTCGAACGGGGTGCCGGCGACAGCGCGACGCGCCAGGGTGTTCTTCAGCACGTGAAGATACACACCTTGGGCGCGCGCAGTGACGCGCAGCTTGTTCAAGGCTTCAACGGTGAGGCCACGGTACTCGGCCAACGCCAGCGTCTGCGACTTGGCAGCTTGCGCTGCGACGTCGGAGACAACGACTGCCTTCTCGTTGCGATTGAGACTCAAGGTCTACTCCTCACATTTGCTCTCTCGGCCTTGCGGCTTCGGGAGCGCCAGGGAATCAGCGACCATCTGTCAGGAAACCCGCCCCGATGGCTCGGAACGGCAAACCCTTCAGCGGGACCGCCATCTGCGTTGGTTCCCAGCTCGCGCTGAGATTTAAGGGGCCTCCACCAACGGTCTTGGATGACGCGCCAACCGGTTGCCCGGCCGGCGCCCCACCAATCTTTGTGCCTGGGGCCAGACTCGCCCCGTGCAGATTCAGTGCCCAGGCCACAAGGGCCTGGTCGTCGCTCAGGCGGCGTTGGCCTGGGCGTTGATCGATGCGATGTCGACGCGGGCGCCAACGCCCATCGTCGAGGACACGGCAACCTTGCGCAGGTAGATGCCCTTGCTCGAAGCCGGCTTGGACTTGTTCAGGGCTTCGATTAGCGCGCGCAGATTGCCTTCCAGCTTGTCGGTGTCGAACGAGCGACGACCGAGCGTGCCATGGATGATGCCGGCCTTGTCGACGCGGAACTGGACCTGGCCAGCCTTGGCGTTCTTGACGGCGGTGGCGACGTCCGGGGTCACGGTGCCGACCTTGGGGTTGGGCATCAGGCCGCGCGGGCCCAGGATCTGACCCAGGGTACCGACGACACGCATCGTGTCCGGCGAGGCGATGACCACGTCGAAGGGCATGTCGCCCGCCTTGACGCGCTCGGCCAGGTCTTCCATGCCGACGACGTCGGCGCCGGCGGCCCGGGCTTCGTCAGCCTTGGCGCCTTGGGCGAAGACGGCGACGCGCTTGGTCTTGCCGGTGCCGTTGGGCATCACGACGGCGCCACGAACCACTTGGTCCGACTTCTTGGCATCGATGCCGAGTTGCACGGCCACGTCGATGGACTCATCGAACTTGGCGGAGGCCAGGCCCTTGACCAGGTCCAGGGCTTCGGTCAGGCCATACAGCTTGGTCGACTCGACCTTGCCAGCCAGCGCCTTTTGCTTCTTGGTGAGCTTGGCCATGTCAGACCCCTTCCACGATGATGCCCATCGACCGGGCGGAGCCGGCGATGGTCTTGACCGCGGCGTCCATGCTGGCAGCCGTCAGGTCCTTGGTCTTGATCGTTGCGATCTCTTCCAGCTGGGCGCGGGTCAGCTTGCCGACCTTGTCCAGGTGGGGGCGCTGCGAGCCCTTTTCGATCTTGGCGGCCTTCTTGATCAGCACGGTCGCCGGCGGCGACTTGATGATGAAGGTGAAGCTCTTGTCTGCGAACGCGGTGATGACCACCGGCAGCTTCATGCCAGGCTCATAGCCGGCTTGAGTCTGGGCGTTGAACGCCTTGCAGAACTCCATGATGTTCAGGCCACGCTGACCCAGCGCGGGACCGACCGGCGGCGAAGGATTTGCCTTGCCGGCCGGAATTTGCAGCTTGATGAAGCCGACAATTTTCTTTGCCATGTTTTCTCCAATCCAGTGCCCGGGCGGCAAGCCTGGACACCTGAGTGCTAGCGCATCGGACTCGGACCGGGGTCCTTACCTTTGCTCCTCTTGTCCGCCTCTCGTTGCAGACTGATCACGGGCCGACGTTAGGGACGCCGGCCGAACCCAAGAGTTTACCCTGAGGCGCGACTCAGACCTTCTCCACCTGCGAGAAGTCCAGCTCCACCGGCGTCGCGCGGCCAAAGATCGTGACCGACACACGCACCTTGGACTTGTCGTAGTTGACCTCTTCCACCGAACCATTGAAGTCGGTGAAGGGGCCTTCCTTGACGCGCACGACTTCGCCGACCGTCCACTCGACCTTGGGCCGAGGCTTCTCGACGCCCTCTTGCATCTGGTTGACGATCTTCATGACCTCGGCTTCCGAGATCGGCGCCGGGCGGTTCTTGGCGCCGCCGACAAAGCCCGTCACCTTGGACGTGTGCTTGACCAGGTGCCAGGACTCGTCGTCCATGGCCATTTCGACCAGCACATAGCCGGGGAAGAAGCGACGCTCGGTGACGGCCTTCTTGCCGTTCTTCAGCTCGACGACTTCTTCGGTCGGCACCAGGATGCGGCCGAACTTGTCCTGCATGCCGGCGCGGTCGATGCGCTCGCGCAGATTGCGCTCGACAGCCTTCTCCATGCCCGAGTAGGCATGGACGACATACCAGCGCTTGGGCAGGCCCGTCGGGGCTTCGGTCGTGACGACTTGTTCTTCAGACATTGGGATTCCTTGCCTCGATCTCGATCAGCGCTTCCAGCCCAGGATCAGGTCGTAGAGCACCCATTCCAGCGTCTTGTCGGTCAGCCACAGGAACAGCGCCATGACGACGACGAAGGCAAACACATAGCCCGTCATTTGGGTCGCTTCCTTGCGCGTGGGCCAGACCACCTTCTTCACCTCACGCGTCGAGTCGCGACCGTAGGCGATCAGCGCCTTGCCATGCTCGGACGTGAAGAAGGCCGCCACGCCGGCGGCCAGCAGCACGATCAGCGATGCCCACTGCACCAGTGCGCCCTGCTTGGACAGGCCGTAATAAGCCACCAGCGCGCCGATGAGCAGCAGCACCGCAGCGGCCAGCTTGGCCTTGTCGGCGCCGCTGGTCACGGTTTCGACTTGGGGAGGATTCGCCATCACTTCACTTTCACGTGCCGCCCCGAATTCAACATGCCGGGCGGCGATTCAGACACTGCTTCAGGCGGGTCGCCATCAGCAGCAAGGCCCGCCGAGATTGCTCTCGCGGGCCGATGCTTTGAGCCTTGATTCCAACCGTCGTGATCAGCGACTGTTGGCAGGGGCAGAGGGTCTCGAACCCCCAACCTTCGGTTTTGGAGACCGACGCTCTGCCAATTGAGCTATGCCCCTGCGGCCTAAAAAAACTTACGCAATGATCGTTGCGACGACGCCCGAGCCGACGGTGCGGCCACCTTCACGGATGGCGAAGCGCAGGCCCGTCTCCATGGCGATCGGCGCGATCAGCTTCACGGTGATGCCGACGTTGTCGCCGGGCATGACCATT
>JAEKLF010000269.1 GCA_019509985.1 Burkholderiales bacterium
TTGCGGCCGAGGAAGTCCAGCGAGCCGTCGGCGCGCCAGCGCGCGAGGTCGCCGCTGCGGTACATGCGGCTACCCGGCGCCCCGAACGGATCGGGCGGAAAGCGCTCGGCGGTGAGCTCGGGACGGTGGAGGTAACCGCGCGCGAGCTGCACCCCGGCGATGTGCAGCTCCCCGGCCACGCCGATCGGGCAGGGCTGGCCCCAGGCGTCCAGGATGTGGATGCGGGTGTTGGCCATGGGCCGCCCGATGGGAACGGCCGCGCCCTCGTTGCCCGTGCAAGGCCACGCCGTCACGTCCACGGCCGCCTCGGTGGGCCCATAGAGGTTATGCAGCTGAGCCTGAGGCAGCCGCTGCACAAGAGCCTGAGCCGTGGCTGCGGGCAGGGCTTCACCGCTGCAAACCACCCGACGCAAGCTGCTGCAATCGTGAGTGCGGGTTGCCTGGAGGAAGGTCTGCAGCATCGACGGCACGAAGTGCACCGTGCTGATGCGATGCTGATCGATGAGCGAGATCAGATAGTCAGGATCCTTGTGCCCCTCGGGCTTGGCCAGAACCAGCCGCGCACCTTCGAGCAGCGGCCAGAAGAACTCCCATACCGAGACATCGAAGCTCATCGGCGTCTTTTGCAGCACAGCCTCTGAGTCCGACAGGCCGTAAGCCTGCTGCATCCAGCGCAACCGGTTGACCACCGGTGCGTGGGCGTTCATCACCCCCTTGGGCAGCCCGGTGGAGCCGGAGGTGTAGATGACGTAGGCCAGGTGAGCCGGGGTGAGGCCAGGCACAGCCGGGTCGTGTTGCGGGGCGAGCAGCCAGGCGGGGTCGGGGGCATCGAGCCACAGCAGCGACACGCCGGCGGACGCGGGCAGCGCCTGGGCGCAGTCTGAGCGCGAGACCAGCACCGTGGGGTGGCAGTCCTGGAGCATGAAGGCCAGGCGCTGGGCGGGGTAGGCCGGATCCAGCGGCACATAGGCCGCGCCGGCCTTGAGCGTGGCCAGCAGGGCGACCACCATCTCGGTGCTGCGCGGCAGGCAGATCGCCACGCGCGTGTCCGGCCCCACGCCCAGGGCGACGAGGTGATGAGCGAGCTGATTGGCGCGCGCGTTGAGTTCGGCGTAGCTCAGGCACTCCTGTTCGAAGACCAACGCAATGGCCTCGGGGCGCAGGCGGGCCTGCTGCTCGAAGAGCTGGTGGATGCACAGCTCGGCGTCGAAGGCCGCCTCGGTGGCGTTGAAGGCCAGCAGCTGGGCCTGCTCGGTCTCAGGCAGCAACTGCATCTGGCGCAGCGGCGTGTGTGGCGCGTGCGCGAGGGCGTGGACCAATTGCGCCAGCGCCTGCAGCATGAAGGCGCCCACGCGCTCGGGGTCGAGCTGCTGATCGACCTGCACGTTCAGGGAGAAGTCCTCGTGCGCGTCGTTGACCGAGATGCCGAAGGGGTAGTTGTTGCGGTCCTGGGAGTGCAGGGTGTGCACGCCCTGCCAGGCGGTCTGGGCGGCCTGCGCATTGGGCGCGAGCACGGAGCTGCCGCCGGCGTGGCGGTAGTTCAGCAGCGCGGTGAACAGCGGCGCTGCGGCGGCTACGCCGCTGCAGCGCTGGGCCAGCGCGAGCGTGGCGTGCTCGTGGTGCAGCAACTGAGCCAGCTGCTGCTGGGTGTGGCGCACGGCGGCGTGCAC
>JAEKLF010000270.1 GCA_019509985.1 Burkholderiales bacterium
CCAGGCGCTGGGCCTGATCCTGGGGGTCGGGCAGCGCGGACAGGTCCAGCACCCGCAGCGGCAGGCCGACGTCGGCGGCGGCGATGAGCTGGACGACACGGCCATCGGGCTGCTGGACCAGGCTGGTGCGCAGTATTTCGTGGCGCGAGACGATGCGGTCCAGCGCGCGTGCCAGCGCGACTTCGTCCAGCGGACCCTGCAGGCGCAGGCTGCCGGGCATGAGGTAAGCGGCGCTGGCGCGCGCATCGAGCTGGGCCAGGAACCACAGCCGCTGCTGGGCGAAGGACAGCGGCAGTGGCAGATCACGCGCGACGGGCACGATGGCCGGCAGCGTGCTGGCCGAGGCGTGGGCCAGGGCCAGGGCGAACTCGGCCAGGCGCGGGTGGGCGAAGAGATCAGCCAGCGCCACCTCCAGTCCGAGCGAGGAGCGCACCCGCGAGGCCAGCTGCACGGCCAGCAGCGAGTGCCCGCCGAGGACGAAGAAGTCGTCGTGGCGGCCGACCTGGGCCAGCCCCAGCAGCTCGCACCACAGCGCGGCCAGTGTCTCCTCCACCGGGCCTTGCGGGGGCTCGTAGGCGCTGCAGCCCAGCGCCGAGGCATCGGGCTCGGGCAGGGCCTGGCGGTCGAGCTTGCCGTTGGGGGTCAGCGGCAACGCGGGCAGCCGCACGTAGGCGGCCGGCAGCATGTACTCGGGCAGCCGGGTGGACAGCTGCGTGCGCAGTGCCTCGGGTGAGAGTGATTCGGGCGAGAGGGCTTCGAGCGAGAGGCCTTCGACCGAGGTGGAATCCTCGGCCACGAGGTAGGCCACCAGGCGCTGGTGCTCGCCGTCCTGGCGCGCCAGCACGACGGCCTCACGCACGCCGGGGCAGGCCTGCAGGGCGGCCTCGACCTCGCCGAGCTCGATGCGGAAACCCCGGATCTTGACTTGGTGGTCGTTGCGACCGAGGAAATCCAGCGAGCCGTCGGCCTGCCAGCGCGCGAGGTCGCCGCTGCGGTACATGCGGCTGCCCGGTGCGCCGAAGGGATCGGGCACGAAGCGCTCGGCGGTGAGTTCGGGGCGGTTGAGGTAGCCGCGCGCCAGGCCGGCGCCGGCGATATGCAACTCCCCCACCACGTCGATCGGGCAGGGCTGTCCCCAGGCGTCCAGGATGTGGATGCGGGTGTTGGCGATGGGGTTGCCGATTCCGCCCACGTACCCCTGTTGCCGGCGCATCGTCAAGGCGGTGGAGTAAGTCGTCGTTTCAGACGGACCGTAGAGATTGCGCACCTCGGCGACGTAGGGCTCGGCAAACAGACGTTCGACCAGTGCCTTCTTCAGGGGCTCCCCGGCGAGATTGACGCAACGCACCGATTCGGGCAGTGCCGAGGCGTCGAGCAAGGCGCCAACGGCCGAGGGGACGGTGTTGACCAGCGTGACGTCTTGCGATCCTTCGGGCAGCGACAGCGCGTTGGCAACCAGATGCACGCTCGCGCCGATGGACAGGGGCACAAAGCACTCGAAGACTGCTAGATCGAAGTTGATCGAGGTCGAGAAGAGCGTGTTGGTGACCCAGGCGGGATCGAATGCCTCAGCACTCCAATGGATGAAGTTGACGGTACTGGCGTGTGCAATGGCCACCCCCTTGGGCAGCCCGGTGGAGCCGGAGGTGTAGATGACGTAGGCCAGGTGCATCGAGGCACAGCAGTGGCACGCCGGCGGACGGCAGGGCCTGGGCGCAGTCCGAGCGCGAGACCAGCACCGTGGGGTGGCAATCCTCGAGCATGAAGGCCAGGCGCTGGGCGGGGTAGGCCGGATCCAGCGGCACATAGGCGGCACCGGCTTTGAGCGTGGCCAGCAGGGCGACCACCATCTCGGTGCTGCGCGGCAGGCAGATGGCCACACGCGTGTCGGGCCCCACGCCCAGGGCGACGAGGTGATGCGCGAGCTGGTTGGCGCGCGCGTTGAGTTCGGCGTAGCTCAGCTGCTCGTTCTCGAAGACCAGCGCGGTGGCCTCGGGGCGCAGGCGGGCCTGCTGCTCGAAGAGCTGGTGGATGCAGAGTTCGGAGGCGAAGGCGGCCTCGGTGGCGTTGAAGGCCAGCAGCTGGGCCTGCTCTCTCTCGGGCAGCAGCGGCAGGCGCAGCACGCAGGCCGAGTCGTCCTCGACCATGGCCTGCAGCAGCGTGACGAACT
>JAEKLF010000235.1 GCA_019509985.1 Burkholderiales bacterium
AAGGCCGAGCCGCGGCCCAAGCACCATGGCCTCAAGCTGCGCGCGCTGATGAGCGCGGGCGAGGCCGTCGGCGACGCCGTTTTCAGCTGGTGCCGCGACGCGCTCGGCGTGCCCGTCAACGAGATGTTCGGCCAGACCGAGATGAACTACGTCGTCGGCAACTGCCAGGCGCTGTGGCCGGCCAAGCCGGGCAGCATGGGCCGGGCCTACCCGGGCCATCGCGTGGCGGTCATCGGCGACGACGGCCGCGAGTGCGCGCCGGGCGAGATCGGCGAGGTGGCCGTGCACGCCCGTGACCGCCATGGCGAACCCGACCCCGTGTTCTTCCTCGGCTACTGGAACAACGACGCGGCCACCCAGGCCAAGTTCACCGGCACGCCCGGCGACAGCTGGTGCCGAACCGGAGACCTGGCGCTGCAGGACCGCGACGGCACGCTCTGGTACCAGGGCCGCGCGGACGACATGTTCAAGAGCGCCGGCTATCGCATCGGCCCGGGCGAGATCGAGAACTGCCTGCTCAAGCACGCGGCCGTGGCCAACGCGGGGCCGTCGTGCCCAAGCCCGACGCTGAGCGCGGCGCGCTGGTCAAGGCCTATGTCGTGCTGGCCGACGGGCATGTCGGTGACGCGGCCCTCGTCGAGGCGCTGCAGGCCCACGTCAAGGGTCGTCTCGCGCCCTACGAGTACCCGAAGGAGATCGAGTTCATCGATGCCTTGCCGATGACGACGACGGGCAAGGTGCAGCGGCGCCTGCTGCGCCTGCGTGAGCAGGAGCTCGCGCAGGCTGCCGCATGACGGCGCTGCCGTTGAACGCGGCGCTGTACGCCAAGGGCGCGCAGACGCTGGCGACCTTCTACGGCGACGTGCTGGCCCTGCCGCGCGTGGAGGAGGGCGACAGCTTCGTGCGGCTCGCGTCAGGCGAGGTGGAGCTGGCCATCGTGCAGGCGCCGGCGGCGCTGGCGGACACCATCGTCATCAGCCAGCCGCCGCGGGTGCGCGAGGAGACGCCGATCAAGCTGTCCTTCCTCGTGCCCGACATCGAGGCGCTGCGGCCCCTCATCGAGCGCCTGGGCGGCGGCCTGAAGGCGCCGGATGCGGCCTGGTCCTGGCGCGGTGCGCGGCATCTCGACGGCTGGGACCCCGAAGGCAACGTCTTCCAGCTGCGCCAGCGCGAAGCCTAGGCCGCGCGGTTGCGCAGCTTCAACAGGCTCAAGCCCAGCAGCACGAACAGCCCACCCGAGATGCGGTTGAACAGCCGCAGATGCCGTGGCTCGGTCAGGAAGCGGCGCAGGCTGCGGAACAGGCCCACGTAGAGGGCATGCGACAGCAGGGCCAGCACGGTGAAGGTGGCCGTCAGCAGCACCGTCTGCATGGCCAGGGACGGCCCCGGCGTCAGGAACTGCGGAAACAGCGCCGTGAAGAACAGGATGGCCTTGGGGTTGGTGACGGCCACGCCCAGGCCCTGCAGGAAGAGCTGGCCGGCGGTGTGGGGCTGGTTGGGCTTGGCGGCCGACGCGTCCAGCCGCATTGGCGCGCTGCGCCACTGCTTGATGCCGAGATAGACGAGGTAGGCCGCGCCCACCAGCTTCACCGCGAGGAAGGCCGAGGCCGAGACAGCCAGCAGCGCGCCCATGCCGGCAGTGGCCGCGCCCGACACGATGAACAGGCCGGCCGCATTGCCCAGCGAGCTGAACATCGTCTGCCGCGGTCCGACGGCGACCGCGTTCGAGATGGCCAGCAGCACGCCGGGGCCGGGCGCGAAGGTCGTGAGCAGCGCCACGCCGCAGAACAGCAACCAGGTCGAGAAGGGCATTGCGGCGGTCGGGTCGGGCTTGGAAGGCGGCCAGTCTAGATTCGACCTCATCGCCCTGAACGCTGGTAGTGCAATCGCCAGATCAGCGTCCAGGTCTTGCCGCCGTCGCTGCTGCCTTCCCAGTCCCAGTCGAAGCTGTCGGGGTGGATGTCGTAGAAGCGCATGCGCTGGCCCTTGAGCTGGTCGCCGACGGGCTTGAAGTCGGTCGCGAAGAAGCGGGTCTCGCCATCGCTGCCACCGGTCAGCGCGAAGAAGCCGCCCTGGTTGTCGGCCCAGGCCTGGCGCCAGTGGCCGCTGCTGTCCAGCACCGACAGCGAGCGGCCCAGCAGCCGTGGCGGGGCGGAGGCGTCGCCCTCGAAGTTTTCCTCGATGACCTTGCCGTCCAGGATCTTGCCGACGCGATTGCGCGCCTGGCCGGTGCTGCCGTTGGCGTTCTTCCAGGTCAGCACCCAGTCGCCGACCCAGAAGTCGAACAGCTCGGCCGGCGACGCGGCGCAGGCGGGCTGGACGAGGGCGGCAAGCAGCAGCGTGGCGAGCAGGGGGCGCATGGCGGTCGGGGCGGGAAGCGGTGGGTGGCGCAAGGCTAGGGCGGAGCGGCGGTAGACGGTGTTGCAGAAATTGCGCGCTGATGCAGCCTACTGTCGAAAACCGGGGGCATCGTTCGTCGTGGATTTGGGGCGGCTCTGGCATCGCCCCGACCTGCAACTTCCAGGAGGTTCACCGTGGAACTCAAGATCGTCGACCGCCCCGACGTCACCGTCGTCGGCCTGCAGATCCGCACGACGCCGATGTCGCCCGATATCCCCGCGCTGTGGCCGCGCTTTGTCGCGCGCATCCCCGAGATTGCGCACACCATCGAGGCCCGTGTCAGCTACGGCGTCATGCGGCCCGTGGACGGCGGGAGGCAACTCGACTACTTGGCCGGGGTGGCCGTGTCGGCGCCGGAGCCCGTCCCCGCGGGCATGACGAGCCTCGTGTTGCCGGCCGGCCGCTATGCCGTCTTCAGCTACCCGTTGTCCGGACTGGGCGCGGGCTTTTGCGAGATCTTCGAGCGCCTGCTGCCGCAGTCGGACTTCGTGCAGCGCTCCGGCCCCCAATTCGAGCGTTACGGCGAGGCCTTCTGCCCGGACGAGCCCGACTCGCCCGTCGAGATCTACGTGCCGGTCGCGCCGAAAGGCTGATCTCGCGGGTGCGTTCCGGCACCCTCGCTGAGACGGCGGCGAGTCCTAGACTGGCCGCCATGATCCTGCGCGAGCTGCCCGACCTGGCGCCGCGGCCGCTGACGGCCGCGAACGCCGGCTTTCGGCAGTGGTTTGCCGAGCACTGGGGGCACGAGAACGCCGTCGTCATGGGCTGGAGCCGCGACGTCGAGTTCCCGCCGCACACGCAGACGCTGTCGATCAAGCGCGCCTGGGGCGGCGACGGCGAGGACTACCTGCTGCCCGCGCGGCGGCTGTGCGTGGACGCGGACCACTGCCTGATCCTGAACCAGGGCGGGCATTACGGTGCGCGCATCCGCAGCGCCGAGCCGGTGCTCAGCTTCGGCGTGTTCTTCCGCGCCGACATGGCGGCCGAGCTGGCCCACGCCGCGCGCCAGAGCTGGCCCGAGGCGCTGGCGGCCGATGGCGAGAGCGGCCGTCTCGCGTCTGGCTTTGCCGAGCATCTGCGGCCGGCGGACGAAGCTCTCGGCACCGAGCTGACCGCGCTGCGCGACGCGGTGCTGGCCGGCCGGGGCGAGGTGTTGGCCGATGCCGACGACGAGGCCTGGCTGGAGGAGCGGTTGCAATCGCTGCTGTGGCGCATGCTGGCCGCCGAGCCCGGCTGGCGTGGCCGCAGCCAGCGCCTTGCGGCCCTGAGCCGTGGCCAGCACGCCGAGCTGCTCGCGCGCATTGACCGCGCAACCGACTTCATGCTGAGCTGCCATGCCGAAGCGCTGACGCTGGACGACATCGCCGCCGTAGCGCGGCTGTCCAAGTACCACTTCGTGCGCTGCTTTCGCGCGCTGCACGGCTGCACGCCGATGGCCTGGCTGGCGCGGCTGCGCACACAGCGGGCGCTGCGCTTGCTGCGCGACGCGGCGCTGACGCTGGACGAGGTGGCCACGCGCAGCGGCCTGGGCTCCAGGCAGACGCTGTTCCGCCAGCTCAAGCGCGCCGGTGGCGCCGGCGGGCAGGCGCTGCGCGAACGGCTCAGCGCGTGACCGAGCCCTGCCCGGCCTGCAGCATGTCGGCGATCACCTGAGGCAGCGGCGTGGCCGCGACGCCCAGCGCCCGCTCGGTCGCGCGGCTGTCGACGAGACAGGGCTGGTCGTAGAGATAGCCCATCTCGGCGACCTCGCGCAGGATGCTGTCCGTCTCGCCCAGCCGCGCCAGTTCGGCCGGCGACAATGCGCTCAGCGGCGGCGCCGCGACGCCGGCCTGGCGTGTGATGGCCTCGGCCAGCGCGCGGATGGATGTGGTGCTGGACGGCACATGCCAGGCCCGCCCCCACGAGGCGTCGCTCGCGGCCGCGGCGACCAGTGTGCGGGCGACGTCCTTCGTGAAGCTCCAGGCGTGCGCTGCGTCGAGGTCGCCCGGATGGCTGGCCGGCGCGCCGCTCAGCAGCGCAGGCAGCGTCATCAGCGTGAACAGCGAGGCCGCGGCCTGCCCCAGGTAGTCGCTGGCCCTGACCTCGGTGACGCGGACCCGGCCGGCCAGCGTGGCCTCCCACATCGCGGCGCGCACCCGGCCCTTGACGCTGCAGGGCGCCATCGGCAGTGACTCGTGCATCGCGCCGTCGACGTGGCCATAGCCGTAGAGGTTGCTCAGCGTGACGAGATCGGCGCCGGTCTGTTCGGCGGCGCGCAGCACGGCGGCCGCGATCGGCGGGAACTCCTCGGGCCAGCGGTCGTAGCGCGGCATGCTGCAGTTGAAGAGGGTGCGCGTTCCGCCGGCCAGCGCAGTCAGCGCTTCGGCGTCGCGTGCGTCCAGCGCGACGCGGCGGATGCGCGGGTGGGATGAGGCGCCGCCGCTGCGGCTGACGACGATGACGGCATGCCCGGCTTCGGCGAGCAGCTGGGCGGTGTGCAGGCCGGTGGGGCCGGCGCCGATGATGAGGTGGGTGGCAGAGGTCATGAGCGGATTTGTAGCGGCCGCCCGGTGCCGGCGTCGCGCAGGAACGGCCATGGGTCCAAGCAGGTTCGGTCCATCTCGGCCCACCCGCATGGCGGACGGGGATTTGCGTCACGCCTTAGATTGCGCGCCATGTTTGACGCACAGCAGTGGTCGGGTGGCGTTTGGGCGAAGCGGTGCGACGTGGCGATGAGCTCGGGTCGGCGCGAGGCTCTGGCGGACCATCGGGTCAGCCTTCACCTCAGCCTCGCCACGCCGACACGCTGTAGCGCCAGCGGCCAGGGTTTCCTGCGCCGGCGCGGCGATGTCGATCTGACGCCCGCGCTGGCGCCCGGCGGTTTCGAGGCCTTGCGGGGCAGTGCCAGCCTGGAGGTGGGCCTTCCCCTCGCCTTCCTGCGCGGCGTGGCGAGCGAGCTGGGCCTGGCGCCCGCGCGGGCCGAGCTCGCGCCCAGGCACATGGTGCGCGACGGCCGCCTGACCCATCTGCTGCTGGCCCTGGATGCGGAACTGCAGCAGGGGCAGCCTGGTTGCGGCCTGTACGCCGAAGGCATCGCGCTGGCGCTGGCCGCGCAGTTGCTGCGGCAGCCACCGGACGAGGCCGAAGGCGATGCACCACCGGCACGGCTGCGGCGTGTGCTGGACTACGTCGAAGACCATCTGGAGCAAAGGCTGACACTGCAGCGCCTGGCCGACGTGGCCGGCACGGGGCGGACCCAGTTGCAGCGTGACTTCAAGGCCCACGTCGGGCGGGCGGTGCACCGCTACGTGCTGGAGCGGCGGGTCGACAAGGCCCGGGCCTTGCTGGCGGCGGGCATGCTGCCGGCCGCCGAGGTCGCCCTGGCTGCCGGCTTTGCCCACCAGAGCCACATGGCACGCTGGATGCGCGAACTGCTCGGCGACGCGCCTCGCAGGTGGCGCGGCTGAGGCCGCGCCCGGCCGCTCACTTGCACTTGTAGGGCTTGCCCATCATCTTGCCGGCGCGCGGCGCGACGTTGCCGTTGAAGGCGTCCGTGTCGGCGATGCGCGAACGGAAGATCTCGACGCAGGTGTCGCCGCGGCGCATGACGCTGCGGTATTCGCCGAGGGCGCCGACGGACTGGGAGCGGTTGTCGCTGGTCTGTTCCTCGACCCAGGCACCGGCGCCGCCGGTGGCGTCGGCGATGCGGTCAGCCGCAGCGTGGTGCGCGGTGGCTCGGCGGGGGCGATGCCGGGTGGCGCTGCGGTCGGGGTGGGGTTGGCGGCGGGCGCGGTCTCGATTGTGAACGCGGGCGGCACGATGGGTGACAGCGCCGGAGCCGGCGTGTTCGGCGCCGTGAGCAGCGGCGCTGCCGGCGGCGGAAGCCGTTGCGGCCTGGGCTGGACGAGCCGGACCGTCGTCACGCGTTGGTCGCGGCCGTTGTCCA
>JAEKLF010000236.1 GCA_019509985.1 Burkholderiales bacterium
ATGGACTTCGTACTCGCGCACGGCGCCGTCCTTGAGCTCGCCGACCAGCGTCGTCGCGCCCAGCGACATCTCGTCCATGCCGTCCTTGCCGTAGACGACGAGGGCGTGCTCCGCGCCCAGGCGCTGCAGCACGCGCACCTGGATGCCGACCAGGTCGGGGTGGAACACACCCATCAGGATGTTGGGCGCGCCGGCCGGGTTGGTCAGCGGGCCCAGGATGTTGAAGATGGTGCGCACGCCCAGCTCGCGGCGCACCGGGGCGATGTTCTTCATCGCCGGGTGGTGGTTGGGCGCGAACATGAAGCCGATGCCGCATTCGTCCACCGACGCGGCCACCTGGCGCGGCGACAGCTGGATGTTGGCGCCCAGCGCCTCCAGCACGTCGGCGCTGCCGGTCTTGCTGCTGACGCTGCGGTTGCCGTGCTTGGCCACCTGGGCGCCGCCAGCCGCGGCGACGAACATTGAGCAGGTCGAGATGTTGAAGCTGTGCGCGCCGTCGCCGCCGGTGCCCACCACGTCCACCAGGTGTGGCAGCGGGCCCAATGGCACCTTGTTGCTCAGCTCGCGCATCACTTGCGCCGCGGCGGTGATCTCGCCGATGGTTTCCTTCTTCACGCGCAGGCCGGTCAGCAGCGCGGACGCGATGACCGGCGACATCTCGCCGGCCATGATGCGGCGCATCAGCGTCAGCATCTCGTCGTGGAAGATCTCGCGGTGCTCGATGACGCGGGTCAGGGCTTCGGTGTCGGTGATCGCCATGTCAGGCCTTCTCGAAGAATTCGCGGGCGGATGCAATCGCGTGATCGATGCCGGCGGCATCGACGTCCAGATGGGTCACGAAGCGCAGGCCGATCAGGCCGGTGGCCAGCACGCCGCGTGACTTCAGGTGCTCCAGCAGCGCCGCGCCGCGGCCGTCGCTGACCTGGGCGAAGACGATATTCGTCTGCGGTGGCGTGACCGTGACACCGGGCAGCGCCGCGAGGCCATCGGCCAGTCGCCGCGCGAGCGCGTGGTCGTTCGCCAGGCGCTCGACGTGATGCGTCAGCGCATGGTCCGCCGCCGCGGCCAGCAGGCCCACCTGGCGCAGGCCGCCGCCGACCATCTTGCGGATGCGGTGGGCGCGGGCGATCAGCTCGCGCGAGCCGACCAGCATGGACCCGATCGGCGCACCCAGGCCCTTGCTGAAGCAGATGGAGACCGAGTCGAAGGGGCGCGCCAGGTCGGCCACGCTGCGGCCCGAGGCGACGGCAGCGTTGAAGAGCCGTGCGCCGTCCAGATGCGTGGCCAGGCCGCGCGCATGGGCCAGCTCGCAGGCCGCGTTGGTGTACTGCGTGGACAGCACCTGGCCGCTCCAGGTGTTCTCCAGCGCCAGCAATCGCGTGCGCGCGAAGTGCGGATCGTCCGGCTTGATGGCCGCGGCGATGTCCTCGAGCTTGATCGAGCCGTCGGGCTGGTTGGGCAGGGGCTGGGGCTGGATGCTGCCCAGCACCGCCGCGCCGCCGCCTTCGTAACGGTAGGTGTGGGCCAGCTGGCCGACGATGTACTCGTCGCCGCGGCCGCAGTGCGCCAGCAGCGCGCACAGGTTGCTCTGCGTGCCGCTGGCCATGAACAGGGCGGCTTCCTTGCCGAGCAGCGCGGCAACACGTTCCTGCAACGCATTGACGGTGGGGTCGTCGCCGAAGACGTCGTCGCCGACTTGGGCCGCGGCAATCGCCCCCAGCATGGCGGCTGTCGGCTTCGTGACCGTGTCGCTGCGCAGGTCGGCAATGACCTCGCCCCCGCCGCCGGCCGAGCCGGGCGCGTAGTCAGTCATGATTCTTCCCTCCGATGCAACAGGAGCGCGGGATGAGCGCCGGGCCGCCCCCAGCCGGCCCGCGGGCGATGTGTGCGCGGCTCAATGCCGCGTGCATCGCCGTCCCCACGGGGGACCGACTGGGCTTGCCGGCGTCCAGCCGGAGCAAGACCGGGCGAGGGGTCGTCATTTCAACTCCAGGAAGTTGCGCAGCATCGCGTGGCCATGCTCGCTGAGGATGGACTCGGGATGGAACTGCACGCCTTCCAGCGGCGTGGCCGTGCCGGCCAGTTCGCGGTGGCGCACGCCCATGATTTCGCCGTCGTCGCTGCGCGACGTGATCTCCAGCACCGCGGGGCAGGTCGCTTCCTCGATGACGAGGGAGTGGTAGCGAATGACGCTGAAGTCCTTGGGCAGGCCGGTGTAGACGCCGCGCTGGTCGGTCGTGATGGTGCTGGCCTTGCCGTGCATCTGCCGCTGCGCACGGATGATCTTGCCGCCGAGTGCCTGGCCCATCGCCTGGTGGCCCAGGCAGACGCCGAGCAGCGGCTTCTTGCCGAGGAAATGCTGGAGGGCTTCCACGCAGACGCCCGCCTCATTGGGCGTGCACGGGCCGGGCGAGAAGACGATGTGGTCGGGGTTCAGCGCAGCCATCTCGGCGACGGTGATCTCGTCGTTGCGCACCACCTTCACGTCGGCGCCCAGTTCACCGAAATACTGGACCAGGTTGAACGTGAAGCTGTCGTAGTTGTCGATCATCAAGAGCATTTGGCCTCCCGCTGGGCCGTCCCAAGGGAGGCCGGCCCCCGTGGGGGGCAGTGAACGAAGTGAACGTGGGGGCTCATCAAAAACCCTCCTCAACCAGTTCGGCGGCACGCAGCAGCGCTCTCGCTTTGGCTTCGGTCTCTTGCCATTCGAGTTCCGGCACCGAATCAGCGACGACACCCGCCGCCGCCTGCACGTAGAGCATGCCGTCCTTGATGATGCCGGTGCGGATGGCGATGGCCAGGTCCATGTCGCCGGCGAAGCTCAGGTAGCCGCAGGCGCCGCCGTAGATGCCGCGCTGCACGGGCTCCAGTTCGTCGATGAGCTCCATCGCCCGCACCTTGGGCGCGCCGGTCAGCGTGCCGGCGGGGAAGGTGGCCTTCAGCACGTCCAGCTGGCCGACTTCGGGGCGCAGCACGCCTTCGACGTTGGAGACGATGTGCATCACGTGCGAGTAGCGCTCCACGGCGAAGGACTGCGTCACCTTGACGCTGCCGACGCGGGCGATGCGGCCGATGTCGTTGCGCGCCAGGTCGATCAGCATCAGGTGCTCGGCGCGCTCCTTGGGGTCGGCCTGCAGCTCGGCTTCCAGCTCGCGGTCGCGCTCTGGCGTGGATCCACGCGGGCGCGTGCCGGCCAGCGGGCGGATCGTGACCTTGCGGCTGCCCTTGCCTCCACTGTCCACGGCATGCTCCTCCCGCACCAGGATCTCGGGGCTGGCGCCGACGATCTGGAAGTCGCCCAGGTCGTAGAAGTACATGTAGGGGCTGGGGTTCAGCGCCCTGAGGGCCCGGTACAGCGCGATGGGCTCGGCCTTGTACGGCTTGGAGATGCGCTGGCCCACCTGCACCTGCATCAGGTCGCCGGCGGCGATGTACTCCTTGGCCTTGGCCACCGCAGCCAGGTAGTCCGCCTTGGCGAAGCCGCGCGTGACCGGATGCGACTCGCCACGCGGCACACGTGGCACGCTCACTGAATACGTCAGCTTGTCGCGCAGCAGCGAGAGCTTCTTCTTGGCGCGGAAATAGGCCTCGGGCTGGCGCGGATCGGCCCAGACGATGAGGTAGAGGCGACCCGACAGGTTGTCGATGACGGCGACTTCCTCGGACAGCAGCAGCAGGATGTCCGGCGTGCCCAGGCTCTCGCCCGCGTGGTCGCGGTCCAGGCGCTTCTCGATGGCGCGCACGGCCTCGTAGCCGAAGTAGCCGGCCAGGCCGCCGCAAAACCGCGGCAGGCCGGCCGGGATGCGCGGCTTGATGCGCTCTTGGTAGGTGGCGATGAAGTCCAGCGGATTGCCTTCGTGCGTCTCGACGATCGCGCCGTCGGTGACGACCTCGCAGCGCTGGCCCGTCGCGCGGATCAGCGTGCGCGCCGGCAGGCCGATGAAGGAGTAGCGTCCGAAGCGCTCGCCGCCGACGACGGACTCCAGCAGGAAGCTGTTGCGGCCCTGGCCGGCGCCGGCGCAGAGCTTGAGATAAAGGGACAACGGGGTTTCGAGATCCGCAAAGGCCTCGCTGATGAGCGGGATGCGGTTGTAGCCTTCGGAAGCGAGGCTCTGGAATTCAAGTTCGGTGATCACGGCGTCAAACCTTGAAAGACAAGTTTCAGGGCTTGGCGTGCAGCCCGGTGGTGAACGGGCAACGCGGAAAAGTGCGCGTCAGGGCGCGCCAAGCGACATCAGGCCAGGGCTGACCAGCGACGCCAGGGCCAGGCTCCCCGGTCGCTCGACCCCGTGATGTACTTCCGCGTGATGAACATGATCGGGCCAGTGTATCAGCGGGTTTTCGGGCATGACGCGCCATACTTCGGCACACGAAGATGCCGCCATCGCGGCACGACAACGGAGCGAGACATGCGCGCATTCATCGTCGCGGCCCTGGTGGCCGTGGGCAGCCTCGGGGGGGCGGGGGCCCGGGCCGACACGGTCGAGGTCGCCAACGTGAAGTACGAGACCACGGCCGACCTGGCGGGCCAGAAGCTGGTGCTCAACGGCGCCGGCATCCGCTACAAGTTCGTCATCAAGGTCTACACCGCGGGCCTGTATCTGACGACCAAGGCCAGCACCACGGCGGAAGTGCTGGCGGCCCACGGCCCCAAGCGCATCCACATCCAGATGCTGCGCGACATCGACGGCAACGAACTCGGCAAGCTCTTCACCAAGGGCATGGAAGCCAACGTGTCGCGCGAGGACTTTGCCAAGTCCATCAACGGCGTGCTCAAGCTCAGCGAAATCTTCGCCAGCCGCAAGCAGCTCAACAGCGGTGACAACTTCTCGGTCGACTACGTGCCCGGCGTCGGCTCGACGCTGCTGCTCAATGGCAAGTCGGTGATGTCGGAGCCGATCAAGGAGCCCGAGTTCTTCACGGCGCTGCTGCGCATCTGGCTCGGCGACAAGCCGGCCGACGACAACCTGAAGGAAGCCCTGCTGGGCATCAAGCGCGAACGCAAGCGCTGATCTCGTCCAGCCGGCCGACATGCTGCAGGGCGGGCACGGCGCGGATGTCCTCGCCATGGTTGTAGCCGTAGGTCACGAGGACCAGCGGGCAGCCGGCCGCCCGCGCGGCCTCGGCGTCGTTGCGTGAGTCGCCCACCATCCAGGTGCGCTCGGGCGGCTGCCCCAGCGCCTCGCAGGTCTTGAGCAGCGGCAGCGGGTCGGGCTTCTTGCGCGCGAAGTCGTCGCCGCCGAAGACGCGGGTGAAGAACCCGTCCAGCCCCTTGCGTTTCAACAGCTCGCGCGCCGGCACGGCGGGCTTGTTGGTCAGCACGGCCAGCGGCAGGCCTCGGGCGCGTAGCAGTTCCAGCCCTGCGACGACGCCCGGATAGACGGCCGCGTGCGCGCCGTTCACCGCGGCGTAGTGCTGCTGGTAGAGCGCCCAGGCGGTGTCGAACCATGCGGCATCCGCGCCGACCTCGGCCAGCGTTGTGCGCACCAGGTGCTCGCCGCCGCGGCCGATGGTGTGCTCGATGAAGTCGCGCGTCACCGCCGGCAGGCCAAGATCGTCCAGCACCCGGCCGATCACGGCAACGAAGTCGCCCAGCGTGTCGATCAGCGTGCCATCGAGGTCGAGGATGCAGGCCAGGGGCGGGCGATGG
>JAEKLF010000271.1 GCA_019509985.1 Burkholderiales bacterium
TCCAGGATCACGTAGATGCCGCGCTGCTTGGCCTGCGCAATGCTCCAGTCCAGGTACTTCCAGGCATCGGCGCGCAGCGTCTTGGGCTTCTTCTCGTCCTCGATGACGCTCCACAGGATGGGCAGGCGCACGACGTTGAAGCCGAAGGCCTTGATCTGGTCCCAATCGCGCTCGGTGATCCAGCTGTCGCGGAAGAGCTTGATCAGCCGCTCCTTCTCGTCATAGCCGAAGCGCTCGGTCAGCTTGGCCTCCAGCGTGCACTGGTCGGTCACGCCGTTGCCGCCCTGGCCCATCATCCAGAACTCCTGCACCAGCCAGCTGCCGAGGTTGGTGCCCTTCAGCAGCACCTGCTTGCCGCCGGCATCCACCCACTTGGTGCCGTCGGTCTTCAGCTGCGAGAGGGGCTCCGCGGTGGGCGTGGGCGTGGGTGTGCCAGGCGTTGTGTTCACCGTGCCGCCCGAGCCGCCGCCACAGCCCGCCAGCAGGGCCGCGCCGAGCAGGCCGCCCACCCATGCGCCGCGCAGGGCGCCGCCGAGGCGGCCAGCAGCGCCTCTTCCGAACCATCGTTGATCCACGTCTTGTCTCCGTCAGATTGTTGGAATTGGAACCGGTTCCAATTCAGTATCGAAGACGCACGGAGGACGTGTCAACGTCGTGAACCCGAAACCTGCCTCAGCGGGTTCTGGCGTTGTTCAAACCAGGGCGGATCAGGGTCTGGCGTCGAGGCGCCAGCAGCGCCTCAGCGCTTCGTGCGCCAGGGCAGCATCGAAGCCAGCACGCCGTCCCGGCGTAGGGCGTGGTGATACAGCGCGGCCAGCGCATGCAGGCCGGCCAGCCACATCAGCGCGTCGCCGAGCAGGCCGTGCACGTCGCCCCAGTCCGCCGCCTCAGCCAGGCGCGAGCCGGCGATCCACGGCAGTTTGTCCACCCGCACGCCGCCCAGCAGCGTCAGCGGGTGGCTCTCACTGCCCAAGGCCAGCAGGGCCGTCACCGGCAGGGCCAGCAGCAACAGCCACAGCGCCCCGTGCACCAGCCTCGCCAGTGCCTGCATCCAAGCCGCCATCTCGAAGTGCGGCTTGCCCGCGCGCAAGGCCACCCACACCAGGCGCAGCAGCGTCAACACCAGCACCAGCAGGCCCAGGGACTCATGCCAGACGATGTCCTGCCGCGTGGCCGGGTCGACGCCTTGGTGCATCAGCCGCCCGAACCCGCCCGGCCCCAGGATGAAGGCAATGGTCGCGGCGATGGCTGTCAGCCAGTGGAAGGTGCGGCTGAGGGGGTCGTAGCGGGGGGTGGGCATGCGGGGGAGGTACGAAGTGGGGCTGGAGCCGGAAGTTTGTGACGCTCTGGGATGCAACGAGCTGGCGGGCGAGGGGCGGCCGGGGCGCTGACGGCACGACCAAGAGATCCGCGAGCATTCGCCGCACAGGCGGAGGCGATCAAGAAGCTGCCGCTCTCGGCACGCGAGGTGGCCATCACCTCAGCGCGCCGCCGAGGCCGCCTGCCCCGCAGCATCCGCCTTGGCCTTGCAATGCTTGGCCATCATGTCCGGCTCGCTGGCGGCGCGATCCGGCTCGGCGGCCGTGTGCTTCTTGCACATCTCCTCCATCATGCCCATCGCGCCGCCGCCCTTGCCGGCCGCCGCCGTGTCGGCCGGCGC